>JAPLFF010000007.1:1500000-1688032 GCA_026390775.1 Ignavibacteriales bacterium
CGCAAATCCTCTGTAAAAATTAGGTCTTAATTTGTCTGGGGATTGACGTATTACATCTGTCCACATTGCAATAGGATCATTCCACAAAGAATTTCTTTGATAAGTAAGAATTGAATAGCAAAGAATGAGACATGAAAAAAGAAATAATGCTGGGATCCTGTATTTTTGAATAAATAAAAAAACCAACGAAATTAAAAGCAGAGAAAACCCGAACATCGGAAGGTAAAGACGCTGTTCAACTATTACATCTCTTATTGGTATTATACTCGATTCAACTGAAATTGTAATGAAAAACCAAAGAATAGAAAAAGAAACTAGTCTATTCCTTTTGGCAAATTTTATAGCTATAAATATGATAGCCAAAAGAATCACTAGATCTATAATTGTTCTAGTATCTAACAAAGAATAAGTGAAAGGGAAATCATAATCAAAATTTAAGTTAATCGGTAAGATTAAAAGTTTTATATAAGTCACTAGCACATTTATTTGTGTAAGCAGATAAACACTTCTTGGAGTGCCGTCGGCCTCAATAGGAAGGCCAATTTTAAAAAGAACTAGGATTATGGAAATTAATAGAAATAAAGATAATCCTATAACTGTTTTCCAATAAATTTTATTTTCTCTATTTCTTAAAAACATCACTTCGTATAAAATTACTATAAGGGGAAGTGTAACAACAATTTGTTTACTCCACAATCCCATTATTGCCGCCAATAATGAGAAGGCTAATAGCAATACTATGAGTCCGTAGCGTATTATAATATTTATAGAAACATTCGCAGAAACAAACTTTGCCTTTATATAAGAACACAATGATAGCAGATAGAATAAGGTAGCCAGTGAGGTCATTCGTTGAACAATGTAATTTACGGTTTGAGTTTGGATGGGATGGGCAACAAAAACTAAACCGACCATGAATATAAAAAGTGTTTTGGCTTGTTTATCGTACTTATCTTTTAATAACGGAGTACAAAGAGTAAGATGCGTTAAATACATTACTAAAAATGTATTAATAAGATGAATCAGAATATTTATTAGGTGATAACCCATCACATCTAAACCACCGTAATGGAAATTGAGAGCGAAACTTAAGTAAGAAATAAATCTGGGATTTAGATCTAATATGGCAGGAAGGGTTGTGAAATTTTGCAAGTTCTTTATTAATGGATTTCTAACAACGGAATCTAAATCATCAAAATAAAACGGAATGCGAATCGTGTTTGAATAGATAAGTATTCCTAATATAGACACAGCAACAAATGACAAAAAAGGGAGCAACTTTGAATAATCTTTTTTCTCCTCAGATTTTATAACTTGTTCATTCTTTTTCTTATTTTTTTTAATATTTTGATGATGAGATTTTTTCTTACTCATACTATCTTAGTTTTTAATTTCACAATACTAGACTAAATGATCTTTATAAATGCTCGTTTTCTTACAAAGAGAATAACCGGGGTAGAAAGATACGCTACCGAAATATCCCTTGCACTAAAAAAAATAGATAGGGAGATAATTCTTTTATCTCCTAATAGGGTATTGAAAGAATCCTGTATAGATAAATTTAATATTAAAAAAGTGGGATTTACAAACAATTATTTTTGGGAACAATTTGAATTACCTCTCTTTCTAAGGAAAAATAATAATCCTCTATTGATCAATCTCACTAATACAGCTCCGGTAATCTACAAGAATCAGATTACCGTAATTCACGACCTGGCATTTATACATAACCCCGGATGGTATACAAAAAAAGCAGCACAGTTTTTTAAGTGGCTCGTTAAACGTTCGGCATTATCTTCAAAACATATTATTACCGTAAGTAATTTCTCGAAAGGAGAAATTGTGAAATATTTAAATATATCTTCGGAAAAAATTTCGGTAGTCCCGGAAGCAATTCCATCGCGCATAGTTGACCTATCCCATCTTGATTATCCAAATAAATGGGGTAATTATATCCTTGCGGTATCCACATTAGAGCCGCGGAAGAATCTAGTTAGTCTCATAAAGGCTTTTCTTAAGCTTAACTTGAATTGCTATAAATTATTAATTGTTGGTGCACAAAATAAAATTGTTTTTAAGGAGCTTGAGCTTGATAGATTAAAATTGAATGATAATATTGTTTTCTTAGGTTATGTCGATGATCCAACCTTGGTAGGATTATATAAAAATGCCAAACTATTTACATATATTTCATATTATGAAGGATTTGGTATTCCGCCGCTTGAGGCCTTAGTTTGTGGTTGTCCGGTTTTAGCGTCTAACTCTAGCAGCATTCCGGAAGTTTGTGGAGAATACGCAAAATATTGTAATCCATATGATATTAATGATATTGCTGGAAAAATGAATGACATGATCTCCCAACCATCTATTATTAGTGATAAGCAGATTAAAGATCTTCTTGATAGATACAATTGGGAAAAAACTTCGCTGTTGTTTATGAATATAGTCCGGGCGATTGAAAGTGGGAACAATAAGTCATAAAAAATTTGGGATATAGATTTTAGAATGATAATCGTTTTTAGATTTTTGAGAGAAGTTATTAACAAACGGTATTTGATCTATTCGCTTGTAAAAAGGGATTTTCAGAATCAATATACCGGCTCATACTTTGGTGTTATTTGGAATTTTATTCAACCAATTGCTTTTATTTTCATTCTTTGGTTTGTACTAAATATGGGCTTCAATTTGCGAAGTATTGAAAATACAAATCATATTTTTTGGTTAATATCCGGAATGATCTGCTGGCTCTATTTTTCTGATGTATTTTCAACTTCTACTCAAATCATTCAGCAATATTCATTCTTAATTAAGAAAATGGATCTAAGTTTAGGAATTCTTCCGATCGCAAGAATAATAAGTGCCTCGATAAACCATCTCATATTTATTTTTTTGACCGTCGTCTTTGGATTGTTTTTGGGAATAAGCCCAAGTTTTTATTTCATTCAGATTTTTTACTACGCATTGGCTTTACAGGTACTTCTTTTAGGATTATGCTGGCTTGCATCATCAACAAGTATTTTTATCAAAGATGTAAATAATATTGTCTTAATAATTGTGCAATTTGGATTTTGGTTAACACCTGTTTTTTGGAGTATTGATAATGTTCCGCAAAATTATCAGTGGATAGTTAAACTTAATCCGCTATATTATTTAGTAACAGGCTACAGAGATTCTTTAATTTATAAGATACCATTTTGGCAGAAACCTCTTGAAACGATTTATTTCTGGGTATTCTCACTAATTGTCCTGCTCATAGGTACTGTAGTTTTTAGAAGATTACGTCCCCACTTTGCCGAGGTTATCTAAATGGGCAGTAATATTATTGTCAAACTTGAGAATGTTTCGAAGTATTATAAATTGTATGATTCACCGAAAGGCCGGTTAAAAGAAGCTCTTCATCCATTCCGAAAAAAATATCATAAAGAATTTTACGCGTTGAATAATATCAGCTTTGAGCTAAAGAGAGGGGAGTGTTTAGGTGTTATCGGTAAGAACGGTATGGGCAAGTCAACTCTCCTGAAACTTATTGCTCATATAATAGAACCGAGTTTCGGCACTATTCAAGTCAATGGTACAGTATCTGCACTATTAGAATTAGGGACTGGTTTTAATCCCGAATTCACCGGACTTGAGAATATTTACTTTTATGGAACAATACTTGGTTTTAAGAAACAGGAAATCGAACGTAAAGTTAAAGAGATAGTAGATTTTGCTGATATAGGAGAGTTTATCGATCAGCCCGTTAAAACTTACAGTAGCGGAATGTTCGTAAGATTGGCGTTTGCTGTTCAAACTAGCTTGAAGCCAGATATTTTAATTGTGGACGAAGTATTAAGTGTAGGTGATATATTTTTCCAGCAAAAATGTCATTCTAGAATTGAAAAATTATTGAGTAAAGGTGCTTCTTTAATAATTGTTTCTCACGATATGCAATTAATAGAAAAATATAGTACTAACGTTGTTCTTTTAGAAAACGGAACAAAAATATTCTTTGGGCATCCTCACAAAGCCATTCAGAAATATTTTAGTCTATCCGATAATACAGAATTCAAAATTAACTATAGTATTTCTGATGAAGATTTGTTTCCAAATAATGACAAAGAGAAAAAGGTTGATATTTTGGATAATTGGCTGCCCGCCGATTATTTTATACAGACATGGAATCTTGAACATTTTGGAAATAAAGCTTCTGCAGAAATTACTAGGTTTTGTGTGTGTAACTCCAATAATAAACCTTCCGCTTATTTTAATATTGGTGATAAAGTATTTTTTTACTATGAGGTTGAGGTTAAAAAAGAAATTGGAATACCCGTGGGCGCAGTGATTTTAACGAATGCACGCAATATTGTTGTTCATGGTAAAGATACTTTGCAATATCCCGATGCAAATAAAAAAGCGATTAATTTCGTCAAAGCAAATTCCACGATTCGTTTTATCCAAGAATTCAAATTAAATATAGCTTACGGTGAGTATACTTTTTCCATTGGTTTCGGCACTGTTGATCCTAATAATATTACCAAGGTTAACACTGTAGACTATTCGGAGAGAGAAATTATCATAAACTCCTTAACAAGAATTCCTCAAGCAGGCAAATTAATTGTAAAGACAGGAAACGTAAATGCAAATCTACTTTTCCACGGTTATGCCGATCTTGAGGGTGATTTTAATGTTTTCATCAATCCATTAATTAGGTAACTCAATGGATCTTTCCCAATTACAATCTTTTGATCTAAATATTGCTATCGGACAATATACTTTCTCTCTTGGAGTTGGTGAAATATCCAGAGAAAATTATAACCAAATCAAATTTATCAATTATTATAAAAGAGAAAGATTAATCAATGGTATTTTTAGCGCTCCTAATATTGGCGTAATTGAAGTAAAAGCAAAAACGAGGGGGGTCGTTTTTCCCTTTCACGGTTTGGTAGATTTAAAAGGGCACCATGAAATTAAAATCATATAAATTCAGAAGGAAAAAGTAGATGCACACATATCATGCTCCTAGAGGTAAGTATAGAAAATTGTGTAAAGTAATAGCAAACTTTCTCACTCCTGTTCAACATGATTGGTCCAAGTGGGAACGCAAGAATGGTTGGTTAAGAAAAACAGGGATGAAAATTGGGAAAAAAGTAGTTATAGATCATAACTTTCATTGTCTAACCGGTCTAGAAGAGAATATTGTAATTGAGGATTTTGCTACATTACATTGCGGATTAAGGATATGGAATTTTAATAGGATAACAATTGGTGCATTTTGTATGTTTGCTGCCGATGTAACATTGCTCAATGGTGGTCATGACATTAATTCATTTGAACCCTTCTCAGGACCATTAGTAATAGGTAAGGGGTGTTGGATAGGAAATGGAGCTAGAATAGTAGGTCCATTAACTATTGGTAATAATGCAATTATTGGTGCTGGTGCAGTAGTAATTGATGACGTACCCGAAGGTGCAGTAGTAGCAGGTGTTCCGGCACGTGTGATTCGCAATCGTGAACTTCCAGAAAAAGTATGGCATATGGAAGGAAAATATTTTTCACCCAAAACATTTGAGCTTTTAAGCTAGTGATACTATGGTTTATGAGTTATTCTCTTTCATTTCAGGATTTCTTCCTAAAGATTGCACTTTTATAGATGTAGGCGCATATCATGGAAGTCTAACAGAAGGCTTACTAAAGGCTTTCCCTAATTCGAGAGGAATTCTCTTTGAGCCTACCTTAGATTCATTTAATTACTTAATGAAAAAATTTTCTTATACCAATAACCTAAAAATGTTTAACTCAGCGCTTGGGGATAAAATACAGGAAGCAGAATTCTATTTATTAGAAGATGGAACCCAAAATAGTATTTTGCAGTTACTGAACAAAAACGTAAAATTTAATAAAACTAAAATAAAGGTTGATACATTAGATTCGGTGCTAGGATCAGTAAACTTTTTGTCTCATGTCGACTTCATAAAAATAGATACACAGGGGAATGATCTTTCTGTTTTGCGCGGTGCCAAGGAGACTATTCTTAAAAATAGTCCCATAGTCTTAACCGAGGCGATCTTTATTCCATTGTATAAAAATCAGTGCTCGTACTTTGACCAATTCAATTTTATGAATAATCTTCACTACACATTAGCTGGGATTTATAATATCCATTATTGTGAAAACGGACAAATTGCTTTTGCAGATCTTCTTTTTATCCCTCCATCAATAAGGGAAATCGTAAATTCGAAAATTTTGTCGAAGCAGTCATTCTTTTGTGCTGATAATAATTTGTTGGCTGAAGAAAATAGAACCCTGAAATCAATATGTGAAGAAAGACTCGAATTGATTAATCGATTGAGCGAGGAAGCCGAGCGAAGATTGGAAATAATTAATCAACGGGATTCCGAAATAAAAAAGTTGAAGGATATTCATAAGTAATGGGTGCAATTAATTTTTCGTTAGATTTAAATTTAGTTAAGAATCTTAAAAAAGTACTTCCTTTAGATATTTTTGTTGAAACAGGGACATTTGAAGGGGATACAATTGAAAATGTTAAAGACCTATTCAGCGAGATTTATTCTGTTGAACTTTCAGAAGAATATTATAACAAAGTTAAAAAGAGATTTCAGTCAAAAGATGCAATTCACCTGTATTTGGACAGTTCGGAAAAGTTTTTAAAAAAGATCCACCCGGTGCTGAAAGAAAAATCAGTTCTTTATTGGTTAGATGCTCATTGGTGCGTTGCAGATAAAACCGCAGGAGAAAAATCTCAGTGCCCTTTGTTAGATGAGTTAGTGTCTATTCGGTCTCTCAACAAAAATAGTATAATAATAATTGACGATGCGCGGTTGTTAATAGCCCCTCCTCCATCTCCCCATGAAATTACTCAATGGCCGGATTTTAATTCAATCATTGCGTTATTTAGAAAATTGAGTACTGTACATGAAACGATAATATTAAACGATACGATTATTTTTTATCCAAAATCAATACGCGAAACAATTAAGGATTATGCCTATGAAAATTCCATCAACTGGCTGACAGTTCTAGACAAGTCCAGAGATTATGATACTCTTCTGAAACAACAGAAAGATATGTTGAAGCAAATGCAGGAAAAGGATAAAAAAATTATAGTTTTATCCGATGATTTGGTGGGTAAAGAAAAGGAAATAGATGATTTATTAGATGAAATAAAAGATAAAGACGATAAGATAATTTCGCTGTCAGATGATCTAGTTGGAAAGGAGAAAGAAATAAACTCATTACTAGATGATCTGAAAGAGAAGAAACAGACTATTGTATCATTATCTGATGATCTAATAGAGAAGGACAAGAAAATATTTGCTTTATCAGATGATCTAATAGAGAAGGACAAGAAAATATTTGCTTTATCAGATGATCTAATTATTAAAGAAAACACAATTACTAAACTTTCAAGTGAATTAATTGACAAGGAAAGTGAGATTGTTTTCTTATCTGAAAGTTTAAGCATTTTGAAAAAACGTCTCTCTACTCCAATATGGGGACTAATAACTTTGTTCCAATTTCATTTTCCAAAGCTTTGGGATTATATCTACAAAAAGAGAACAGGTATAACAGAGAAAAAAGAAACAGTTAAAAAGGAACAGGAACTAGAAGATTCAGCAATTCATGAGCCTGAACACAAGAATGTAGAAATTGACGAACCGGAAAAGAAGGGAACAAAAGCTAAAAAGAATAAGCTGAAATTTTTTACACCAAGATTAGGCCAATTAAATCATTATGAACCCACAGAATTATTAATTTCACCAAAATATTTAAATACAAAATTAATCGGAGATCCTCTTCGACTGTCAATTGTAACTCCATCATATAACCAAGCAGAATTTTTAGAACGTACTATTAAAAGTGTTCTCGACCAAAATTATCCTGATTTGGAATATGTAGTGCAGGATGGAGGTTCTACTGATGGCAGTATTGAAATATTAGAAAAGTATAAGGCATTTCTAAAAAGTTACAGCTCTGAACGTGATAAAGGTCAGGCGGATGCTATTAATAAAGGATTCAAACTCTCTACAAGTGATATAATGGCCTACTTGAATTCCGATGATATTTATTTACCCGGCACCTTCAATTACATTATTAATTATTTCAATACTCATTCTTCGGTTGATGTTGTTTATGGCCATCGTATTTTAATTAATGATTGTGATAAAGAAATTGGTCGTTGGATTTTGCCAAGACATGATAAAAAAGTTCTAGCGTGGGCAGATTTTATTCCTCAGGAAACTTTATTTTGGCGGCGCAGAATTTGGGAGAAGGTAGGCGGTAATCTTAATGATGAATTTAATTTTGCATTGGATTGGGATTTACTATTAAGATTTCAAGAAGCCGGAGCAATAATTAAAAGACTTCCGCGATTCCTGGCTGCATTTAGAGTTCATCCGCAACAAAAGACTTCTACACATATATCTTCATTGGGTGAATCAGAAATGAAAATAATAAGGGAAAAATACATCGGAAGAAATGTTTCTCATGCTGAAATAAACAAAAATATTTTTAATTACCTGGCTAAATCGGAGGTATATCATAAACTATATCAGTCGGGGATTTTAAGGAATAAGTAATTATTGTTTTTAATAGAAAATATTTTTGAATTAAATCATAGGTTAGAATGAATTCTCGAGTATTGGTTACAGGAGGAGCTGGATTTATCGGTTCTCATTTGGTTGATGAATTTTTGCTTCAAGGATATTCAGTTAGAGTAATTGATAATTTCTCTACAGGCAGCAGGAATAATATTAGACACGTTTTAGGTGAGGTTGAACTAATTGAAGGAGATATCCGAGATTATCAAACAGTTCTTAAAGCGGTAAAGAATATTGATATCATTGTTCATCAAGCAGCTTTACCATCAGTTCCAAGATCCGTATCTGATCCAATTACAACCAACGATGTTAATGTAAATGGGACACTTAATTTATTATGGGCAGCTGTAGAAGCCGGTACCGAGAAATTTCTGTTTGCATCATCTTCATCAATCTATGGCAATAGTGTGGAACTTCCAAAACATGAAAAATTGTGCCCGTGTCCATTATCTCCATATGCTGTTTCTAAGTTAACAGCAGAGAATTATTGTAAGGTATTTTCGAATACGTATGGGTTGAGAACAATTTGTCTGCGATATTTTAATGTATTCGGGCCGCGACAAGATCCGGCTTCAGAATATTCTGCAGTCATTCCAAAATTTATTAATATGATTGCTGACGATAAACAACCGATTATATATGGTGATGGATTACAATCTCGCGATTTCACTTTTGTGAAGAATGTTGTCAAAGGAAATTTATTGGCAATTAAAAGTAGTGCTGAAAAAAATCTGATAATGAATTGTGCTTGTAATGTATCAATTACTATTAATCAACTGGTGGAAGAAATAAATGGGATCTTGGGTAAAAATGCTGCGCCTATTTACTGGGAAAGCAGAACTTCAGATGTAAAACATTCATACGCGGATATTAAATTAGCTCTGGAAAAAATTTCCTATAGACCCGAAATTCAATTTAGAGAAGGTTTGGAAATAACCGTAAATAGTATGCTTAATAAATAAAGAGGTGTTTTTGAAAAATTTGACTGTTATTATTCCAGTATATAATGAAGAAACTGCGATAGAGAAAACTTTAATGGAATTAACGATTTATTCTGAAAAGAATAATTGGGAAGTATTAGTTGTAAATGATGGTTCAACTGATAACACAAAAAATATTCTTAACAGTATTTACTCTATTAAGGTAATTTATCACCCCTATAATAAAGGCTACGGAGCGGCTTTGAAGGCAGGAATAAAAAACGCTACAACAGATTTAATATGTTTTTATGATGCTGATGGCCAACACAATCCAAATGATGTCGAACAATTAATTCTTAATTTAGATAACTACGATATGTTGGTGGGAGAGAGACAGAAGGATTCTCATAAAGAGTGGGTTCGTAGACCGGGGAAATGGTTACTGTCCAAAGTAGCAAATTTTCTTACCGGAAGAAAAATACCGGATTTAAATTCTGGATTAAGACTCGTTAAGAGAAATGTAATATTAAAATTACTTCATTTATTCCCGGATGGATTTTCTTTTTCAACAACAAGTACAATAGCTTTTTTGAATTTGGGTTTAAATGTTGGTTATTACCCCATTAAAACTAATAAAAGAATAGGCAAAAGCTCCGTTAGGCAATTAAAGCATGGTTCAAATGTATTACTATTAATTCTGCGATTAATAATTCTTTTTAACCCCCTTAAGGTGTTTGTTCCTATTAGTTTTTTAATATTTATGCTTGGAATAATTTATGAGGTAATGCAGGGAATTGTCATGATTGAATCCGGGCATGAGAGATTAATACCCGGAGCATTTTTTTTAATGATAACAGGTATATTAATTTTCTTTTTTGGACTTGTCGTTGATCAGGTTTCCGAGATGCGTAAGCATCAATTTTACGAGTAAAACATGCCGGCAGAGGTTCACTACTACAAACAGGTTCCATTTGTTTATGCTTAATTTTATTGAAATCAATGATGAAAATTCGCGTCTTTGGAATAGTTTTATCTTTAGTCATACTGACGCATCTTACTCACATTTATATGAATGGAAAAAGATTCTGGAAGAATCCTATTCATTAAAGACAAAATATTTCGGTGCTTTAAACAATAATGATTTAACAGCTGTTCTTCCGGTCACCGTTATTAAATTGCCTTTTAACAAGTCAATAGGTTGTTCACTCCCGTTTTTAGGCTGCGCAGGTTTACTTAAGAACGAAAAATTTTTCACAATAAATGATTTTTTTCTAAACGTAACTAAAATTCTGGATGTTAAAAGTCTTGAAGTAAGAAGGATTGATCGTAAAGTAAAAGAATCAAAAGCTGGGATATACACATTAAAATTATTGCTGCCTGGTAATTCTTCCGTTCTTTGGGAAAATTTGGATCCAAAAGTGAGAAACCAAATTAGAAAAGCTCAAAAGTCCGGATTAACCGCTGAGTGGGGTATTGACCAACTTGATCAGTTCTATAGAGTCTATGCAAGAAATATGCATGATTTGGGTACGCCTGTTCATAGTAAAAAATTTTTTATAAAAATTATTCTTTATTTAAAAGAAAACGTTGATATTCTTTGTATTAGAAAAGATAGTAAAGTAATTGCATCAATGTTTCTTATTAAGTTCCGTGATTGTTTATCAGATCCTTGGGCATCTTCTGATAAAGAATATCTAAGCTATTGCCCGAATATGTTAATGTATTGGGAAGCACTTAAATATGGTTGTGAAAACAGGTTCATCGAATTTGATTTCGGAAGAAGTCATATTGACGCCGGTACTTATAAATTTAAAACGCAATGGGGAGCCCAACCAATACCGCTTATCTATGATTTATATTCATTTGATAATAGGGAAAGAGAATCCGCAATTACATCTTATCGCGGTAAGAAAGCTGCACTATTCAGTCATATATGGAAACATATTCCATTTAAAATTACTTTATGGCTTGGACCAAAATTAAGAAAGTATATACCATAGTATTACATCAGTAAAAATTTAATGTTTTCGTTTTAATAATCGTTTAGTTCATAGTGATTAGTAATATGGAGAAAAAAAAATATATCAAATGGTTTCAAATTTTCGGAATCATTTTATTTATTATAATTCTAACAAGACTTGATTTCGGTAGAATTGAGAATCAACTAATTCATTTTAAATGGGTATGGTTAAGCGTTTATGCATTAAGCTTGATTCTAATGTTGCTGTTCAAAGTGTTGAGATGGGGGACAGCCCTCTCGAGACAGGGGATTAATTATTCTATCAGTAAAGTTTTTGCTATTAATGCAATCACATCTTTTTGGGGAATTGTAACGCCAGGTAGACTTGGTGAGTTTGGGAAAGTATTGTTTTTGCAGAAAGATAATTATTCATTCGCGAAAAGTTCTGTCAGTATTATTATTGATAGACTATACGATATTACTATTCTTTTATTCCTAGGGATATTTTCATTGGTATATTTTTTTTCTTTATTAGATCCGAACATTGGAATTTTCGTAACTATTTTTATTTTAATAATAGGTTGTCTGATTTTAATTTATTTCCTTAAAAAAGATTTGCGGGATTTATTAAAAAAAGCAGTAAAGTTTTTTCTTTCAAAAGAGAAATATAATAAGCTAGCTAAAGAATGGAATATTTTTAAATCCGATTTTGGGACAGTATTTTCTTCTACTATTGTACCAATGTTTTTATATTCAATATTAGCTTATTTATGTTACTATGTTCAAATTTATGTTGTTGCCTTAGGCTTTGGAGTTAACATTTCATTTATTTATTTAGGTTTATGTTCATCTTTAGCGGCACTTATTTCATTAATTCCTATCTCAATAGGGGGTTTGGGTACGCGGGAGGTAGTATTTCTTTTCTTACTTTCTAAAGTATCCATTTCTTCCGAAACAGCGGTATTAATTTCATTTATTGACGGCGGCGTTTTTGCTGTTATTATTACGGGGTTACTAGCATTAATCAGTCATTTTCTTTTAGAATTAAAATATAGATGAAACACCAAAGTTTAGTTAATAAAAATATAATTAGAAAAATTATTGATGTAATTTTTTTCCCTTTAAGAGCACTTTTTATTCCCGAAGAAAGTAAGTTCTTTTTAACATCATTAAGAAATGAAAGATTTGAGAAAGTGGCTGGCTTTTGTGAAGGAAGAGTACTTGATGTCGGATGCGGGAGAGGTAATTTGTTTATCAAAAAATACATTGGTGAAGACCGAGGAATAGGAATTGATTTATATGAATATGAGGGAGTAGAAATTGTATTAAAAGATTTTATTGTTTTACCTTTTGGTAATGATACGTTTGACACGTTGACTTTAATCGCCGTGGGGGGTCATATACCTAAGTGTGATAGAGATGCAGAATTTAAGGAATTTGCAAGGGTGTTAAAATCCGGCGGTAAATTAATTATGACTGAAGGAGAACCGATTACCCAATTCCTAACACATAAATGGAGAAAATTTTCGTATTTACTCGTCGGGAAAACAGATATGGATTCTGAAAGGGGGATGAAGGACGATGAGGAATTTTGTATGCCTTTCCACGATATTTTTCATTATTTAAATAAACCTCCTCTGAAATTTTCAAAAAGAATTAAATTTATGTGGGGATTGAACAATATATATATAGCTCAAAAACATTAATCCATATTGCATCTTTTTTCTTCTTAGTTTAAAAATTTTATAAAGGAATTTTACAAGGGATTATAATTAATAAAGGAAATTTGATTTTGTCAACGGATGAGGTACTGGTCAACCTCTTAATAGATAAGTTTTTTAGAGTAAATGTTATTCTTATAGTTCAAATTAAACAATTTTTATTATTTTGAAAGCATGAAAAATTTTGCCCTCATTGGAATAGCAGGTTATATAGCACCCAGGCACTTGAAAGCAATAAAGGAAACTGGAAACCATCTTGTTGCTGCCGTTGACCCGCATGATTCTGCTGGTATTTTAGATAAGTATTTTTATGATGTTAGTTTTTTCACCGAATTTGAGAGATTTGACAGACATTTGGAGAAATTAAGAAGGAAAGATGATCCTCAAAAAGTAGACTATATTAGTATTTGTTCTCCCAACCATTTGCATGATGCACATATCAGATTTGCATTACGTATTGGGGCCGATGCTGTATGCGAGAAACCTTTGGTGATTAATCCATGGAATCTTGATGCATTGCAAGAGATAGAAAATGAAACGGGCAATAAGGTATATAATGTTTTACAACTAAGAGTTCATGATTCACTGAAAAATTTAAAACAAAAACTATCAACACAAAAAGCAAATTCAAAATATGATGTTGTTCTGACCTATATTACATCAAGAGGCCCATGGTATTATTATTCTTGGAAGGGTACTATCGAAAAATCCGGAGGAATTGCTACGAATATTGGTATCCATTTTTTTGATATGTTAATTTGGTTATTTGGAGAAGAAATATCCAGCGAAGTATATTTATCCCAGCCGAATAAGATGAGCGGATTCTTAGAATTAAAAAATGCTAATGTAAAGTGGTTCCTGTCAATTGATCGCAAGGACTTACCAATTGAAATGGAAAACACGGGAAATAATACTTATAGATCTGTAACAATTAATGAAGAAGAAATAGACTTTACACATGGTTTCGAGGATTTACATACTCAGATTTATAAAGATATCTTAACGGGTTGCGGATTCGGAATTGATGATGCAAGACCGTCTATAAAAGCAGCATATAATATCAGGCATGCAAAAATTTCTGAAAAGATAAAATATATACATCCATTGGCATTAAAAATAATTAAATCCACGAAAGGCATTATATAATTATTTTTTTATAAAATCCCAATTTCTGTTATTAGAGTTAAAAAAAATTTCTATTTAATAACAACCACATTTAATTATGTACAAAAAGAAAACTATTTGCGTTATAGTCCCAGCCTATAATGAGGAAACTCAAATTGGGAAAGTAATTACAACTATGCCCGCTTTCGTTGATAAGATTGTTATTATTGACGATAAAAGTAAAGACGGTACAGTGAAAGTTGTCAAAGGTTTTAAGAAGAATAATGACAAAATTGTTTTTATCCAGCACGAAAAAAATCAAGGTGTCGGCGGCGCAATTGCAACTGGTTATAAATGGGCAAGAGATAATGAGTTTGATGTTGCCGTTGTAATGGCTGGCGATGGGCAGATGGATCCTGATGATTTGGAAAATGTTATTAATCCTGTTGTAAGTGGAGAAGTTGATTTTACAAAGGGTAACCGCCTTATTACTGGGGAAGCGTTTAAAAAAATACCCAAGATCAGATACTTTGGAAATTCAATACTCTCGTTTTTAACTAAAATTGCTTCCGGCTACTGGCATGTCGCCGATTCACAATCTGGGTATACTGCAATCAACAAAAAAGCATTGCATATGCTTAATTGGGATTCTATGTACAAACGTTACGGACAGCCGAATGATTTATTAGTAAGACTTAATATATATAATCTCTGTGTAAGAGATGTTGAAGTAAAACCGGTTTATAACATTGGTGAAAAATCCGGTATTAGAATCTGGAAGGTGATATTTACTATAAGCCTGTTATTACTCAAGTTATTTTACTGGCGCTTGGCTGCAAAGTATATAATTCGTGACTTTCACCCATTGGTTTTCTTTTATGCTCTGGGATTTTTTCTTATTACCGTTTCTTTTCTCCTTGGTATAAGACTGCTCTATTTTTTCTTCGTTTTTAATACGATTCCAAGCATGAATAGCATAGCTTTTCTTTTTACTTCGGTGACCGGTCTACAAAGTATCTTCTTTGCAATGTGGTTTGACATGTTTTATAATTCTGATCTTAAGGGTAAGAAAAACGGTGAATAGTTATAAAAATAAATTGGTAATTTCAATTGACTTGGATGAATGGTATCATGCAAGATGGGTTACAGGTTCGAATATCTCCCGGTGGCCTGATACTTTGAGTTTTTTTCGGGATGTTTACAATCTTGATAAACCTAGGGGAGATATTGATAAGCCGACAATGGAAATACTGGAACTCTTGGATGAATTTAAAATTAAAGCTACTTTTTTCATCTTAAGTGAAGTTGCAGGTTATTACCCGCATCTTGTAAAAGAAATTGTGAAAAACGGACACGAAATTGCTTCGCACGGTAAAAAACACGTTGATCTTTGGCATTACACACCTCCAACATTTTATGCAGATGTAAAAAATGCAAAGAATTTATTGGAAGATTTGAGTGGTGAAAAAGTAGTTGGTTACAGAGCCCCAAATTTAATAATAGAAGATTGGATTGTTCCTATTTTAAGTGAACTTGGATTTGAATATGATTCTTCTGTTTGCCCTTCAAGAAAATTAATGGGAAAGTTTAGCAATGCAAAATCACTACCAGCATATCCGTACTTTTTATCGAAAAATTCTTTTGTGCCGGGAAACGGTCCTTTATTTGAAATTCCCATTCCAGTTTTTCCATATTTAAAATTACCGGCAGCGACAGGAATCATGACTCGAGTCGTTGGATTATGGTGGAGTAAATTTGCTTTACAGTGTGCATTACGGACCGGTGATGCAATGTATTATTTTCATCCTTTTGAGTTAACTCCTAGACCAGATTTTCAGTTTAAGAATTTCCACGAAAAATTACATTCCAGAAGAACAGGGACTTGGATGTCAAAAGCGGTAAATAATATTTTGAATGAATTTAAAGACGTTCCAAAGGTTACTTGTTCAGAATTAATGAAAGCGTACAGAAATTAACGAAGCTATTTATATATAGCTGCTATACTAATCGATATTATTTGATACTTAATTGTTTTGAAATTTCTCTAGAAGAAGGAAAAAATTAATAGATGAGAATTTTGCAGTTTACTTCTTCATTTCCTTTAGACGAACAAGATTATGGTGGGAATTTTATTCGTGAGCTTATCGAGGAACTTTCTTCTTCCTTTGAATTTTTCGTATTAACCCCCGACACTCCCACAACAAAGAATCATGAATCCATCGATAATTACGAAATTATTCGATATAAATATTTTTTCAAAAATAAACAAATTCTCGTTTGTAACGATTCAATTATCCAGAATTTAAAGAAGAATAAATCCTACTATTTTGTTTTACCACTATTTTTTATTTCCTCGTTTATAAGTTTAATAAAAATTGTCAATCAAAAAAAAATCAATATTGTTCACGCTCACTGGATTTTTCCTCAAGGTTTTGTAGCTGTACTGGCAAGATTTTTTTCTAAGCAAAAATTCAAAATTCTAATTACATCGCATGGAACCGATCTGGAATTGTTGAATAATTTTTTTTTACGACAACTTATTAAATTTACTTTAAAAAAGTGTGAATGTATTAACCCAGTCAGTGACTATTTAAAGATGAAAATTATTGAAGTAGCTGACATAGAATCCAAAATTCACGTTATTCCTATGGGAACGAATAGGAATCTTTTCGGAAAAAAGGGAGAACAAAATCTTAAAAACATCAATGTAGATGAAAAATATATACTATCTGTAGGAAGACTTTCTGAAGGAAAGGATTTAGAGACTCTTATTAGAAGCTTTAAAGGACTTAGTGAAGGATACTCTGATTTATTTTTATATATAGTAGGCACAGGTAATGAATTAGATAAATTGAAAGAATTAGTAAATTCACTAGAACTTAGTAATAAAGTAAGATTTTTGGGACAGGTAAAGCGCGAAAGACTTGTGGAACTGTATAACAAAGCACAAGTTCTTGTTTCCACATCACTTAGTGAAGGATTTGGTCTTGTTTTTATTGAAGCACTATTATTAAGGTGCCCGGTTATTGCAACTAATGTCGGAGGGGTTGGTGAAATAATACTTCATCAAGAGACGGGTATTTTAATAAACACGAAACAACCTGAAGAATTGATGAATGCTGTTAAAAGTTTAATGAAAGATGAAATGTTAAGGAAAATGCTTATTGAAAATGGTTACAAACATGCAATTAATAATTACACGTGGGAATCAGTTGCAATAAAGTTTAAATCATTATATATGTCCCTTTGAAAAGAAAGATCAGAGACTTCTTTACAAACATTTTTTTTGAAAAATATAACTAGTTAGAATAACGGGAATATAGATAAGAACGGAATTATTATGAATACATTAGTCTTAGGAGGAAATGGTTTTATAGGTTCTCATTTAGTGGATAAACTATTAAAAGAAAAACATGATGTAACCGTATTTGATCGGAATAAAGAATTTTTCCGTGAATCCTTAAAAGGAGTAAAATATATTTACGCGGACTTTGGGAATAGACAAGAATTATCAAATGCATTAAAAAACATTGATGTTGTCTTCCATCTTATAAGCACAACACTTCCGAAAACCTCAAATGAAGATCCGATATTTGATGTTTCTTCGAATGTATTGGAAACATTACATCTATTAAATGAATGTGTGCGATTAAAAATCCCGAAAATAGTCTTTCTTTCCAGTGGAGGTGTTGTATATGGTATTCCTAAAGTATTACCGATAGATGAAAATTGCATTGCAAATCCCCTCTGTTCATATGGAATCACAAAACAGACAATTGAGAAATATATAATATTATATAATTATTTATACGGCATTAACTACTCAATTATCAGACCAGCAAATGCTTATGGCGAACGACAAAATCCAGCAAACAATCAGGGTATTATAAGTGTACTTATCAAAAATATAATAGATAAAAAGCCTGTACAAATTTGGGGAGATGGAAAAGTTATCAGAGACTATGTCTGGGTTAAAGATCTTTCCGCAGGAATATATTCTGCAGCATTAAATCAAAATTCTGAAATTTTTAATCTTGGGAGCGGACTAGGATACACAATAAAAGACATACTTGAAATATTAAAAGAAATTACTGAAATCAATTTTGAGATAAAATATCAACCATCAAGAAATTTTGATGTGCCTGCAATCTATCTTGATATTTCTAAAGCTAAACAAATTCTTCGTTGGGAACCAACCGTTTCGCTGAGAGAAGGAATCGAATCGTCTTGGAAATACTTTAATAATTTTTATCGTTGTGACTAATTTTCAAAGAATTAAATATTGTTTTATTAGTTGGTAAAAGTATTTTATAAGGAACAGAAAAATGTCTGAGATCGCTGTATTAATCCCTTATTTTAATCATCCAGACTGTTTGGAAAAATCACTTTCCAGCATCTCAGGGGCTGAAAAAGTGGATGTTATCATTGTTGATGATGGAAGTTCAGAAAAGCCATTACAAAGAAGATTGAAAGAAAAATATTCCAATATTTTTTCTGTAGAATTTATTACTCATGATATTAACAAAGGCCTATCTTATGCATTAAATACAGGTTTAGAATATATTCTATCTAAAGGGACATATAAATATGTCGCTAGACTGGATGTTGGCGATAAATGTACTTGGGATAGATTCAAAAAGCAAAAAAGTTTTTTGGATTTAAATCCTAAAATAAGTTTAGTGGGATCAAATGCAAAGATGATTGATATGGAAGGAAAATTTTTATACATAAGAAAATATCCAGAGGCAGATGCTGATATAAAAAAAAATATGTACGTATTTTCTTCATTCATGCATCCAACAATCATGTTCCGCACGAATGTGCTTGAAGAAATAGGGCTGTATCCATACGAGGTCTGTCAAGACTATGCGTTTTTATTTAAAATCTTGAAAAGGTATAAAGCAGCAAATTTGAAGGAACCTCTTCTAGAATATGAAGTTAACCCAATAGGATTTACTTATAATAAATATCGTAGATTGCAAATTGATGGATTAAAAGTAATTTGGGCAAATTTTAAATTAAAATATATAAAATATATTTTGATTGGCACTTTAAAAAGAATCGTATGTATTCTTCTTGGACCCAAGATTATGATGAAAATAGGTACAAAACTTAGATTAATTGGTTTCTAAAAGGAGGATTTTAGTGAGATTGCCAAGAAATAAAGTTGTTGATAGATTACGAATAATTAGAAATTTGGTTAAAGATAAAGTTGTACTTCATTTAGGATTTACAGACTCACCATTTACCGAAAAAAAATATCATGATAAGTCCTTATTTCACATACAACTTGCGGAATTGTGTAAGAAAATAGTAGGAATTGATTTGGATGAGCCCAGTATCATTTTTTTAAAATCCAAAGGAATTGAAGACATTTATACATGTGATATATACAATCTTCAAGAACATACTGAATTACTTAAATATAAATTTGATATTATTTTATTCTCCGAAGTTATTGAACATCTACCAAATGCCGGGCTTGCTCTTCAGAAGATTTATGAATTTATCCGGAAAACAAATCCACAGACGAAATTAATAATTACAACTCTAAATGTTCATAATTTCATTTTTAGATTTACAGATGCATTTCTAAATATCGAACGTGTTCATCCCGATCATTATTATTATTTTAGTCACCATACCTTAACCAAATTAATTACAGATAACGGTTATATAATTACTGATTTCAAATATGTTTTATATAGAACGAAAAACCCGTTTCTTTTATTGTTACCAAAGTTCTTAAATGTTTTCAGCAGTTCGTTTATGCCGTATTTATTTTTTGAGTGTAAAATTAAATTAAACAAAGAAATTCTATAAAACTCTAATAGCTATATAATAAGTTCCTACATCTCAACCGCAGGGAACCTTATTATCCATAGAGAATGTATCTCATGAAAAAAATTCTAAAAAAAAGTTTTCTTTTAATTGAGAATCGAATTAGATATTATTTTGGAATAAGACAAGAATATTCTGGAATTCAAATTCCCAAAGAATTGCTCAACGAATATTCGATGAATGGTGAAGTTGATGTAGAATATAGTTTTCGAAATGATTTTTATTCCGATAAAACTCCAAGAGTATATACCAAGGCTATGGTAGATTCCTTAATTGAAGATGTAAAAAATGGATCAATTAATTATTATGGTAAAACAGGAAAATGGTTGATAATGGCTTTGAAAAAATATTCTATAAAGGAGCATAACACTGTAGTTATGGGATCAGTAGCCCCACATTGTGAAAGTATTTCCTTGGCATTTGGTGCTAAAAAATGTACTGTAATAGAGTATAATGAAATATTATCAGAACATCCATCTATAATTACTATAAAACCGACCGAGTATGATATTAATAAGATTCAGTTTGATAGCGCATTCTCAATTTCCTCATTCGAACATGATGGACTTGGAAGATATGGAGATCCTTTGGACCCCAATGCTGATTTAATTATGATGAGTAAAATGAAAATAATTCTAAAGCAACGTGGAATAATATTTTTATCAGTTCCAATTGGTAAAGATACTTTTGTCTGGAATGAACATCGCATATATGGAAGAAAGCGACTACCATTACTTATAGAAGGATGGAAATTACTAGATTCATTTGGTTATAAAGATAAATTGCTCGATAAACCAACATATTTTGGAAAAGATTTTATTCAACCTATCTTTGTTCTTCAAAATTTATGAATCTTTAGTAATACATTATTCATATTGAAAAGATAGAAATATCTAGAGGTTTCATTCTCTATATTTTAGTAATGATATTTATTTAATTGTAAAATGTTATGATCTTAAACTAAATTTAACAAATGTGTATCAATTCAAAATTAAGTAAAAATGTTTTTTCCCCAAAAAATTAGAAATATAGAAAAAAATGATCTTGTGCTAGAGGTAGGTCCGGGTGCTGATCCATTCAAAAGATCAGACATTTTATTAGAAAAAAAATTTTCAAATGAAATTGAAACAAGATCTCAACGAGCTGATAAAGGAAAGATAAAAACAAATAAACAAATTGTTTTTTTCGACGGGAAGAATTTCCCTTTCAAAAACAAAACATTCGATTACGTGATTTGTTCCCACGTCCTTGAACATGTTGAGGAAGTTGATACTTTTGTTTTTGAAATAACTCGAGTTGGTAGAAAGGGTTATCTTGAATTCCCAACAATATATTATGACTATATTTATAATTTCGGGGTACATAAAACATTTCTAATATTTTACAATGGGGTTTTATGCTGGATGCCAAAATGTGAAACTAATTTAGATAACTTTTTAGGCGTTCAGACCTTCTTTTACAAGGCTAATTTAGCCGGGAGAAAAAATATAATAAAAGAGTTTAAGAAATATTTTTTCCAAGGATTTGAATGGTTTTCAACACTGAAATCTGAACGAGTTTATGACATAAATAGAATAGTTTATCCGGAACAAGAAGTTCGTTTTAAAGCAACTATCCTCCAGAGATTAAAAAATATATTAAGAAAGAAATAATATTTTGAATAAAATTTATTTAATAAGACATACAACTATTACTATTATTTTGGTTATTATAAAGTTATGATAATCATCCGACTGTGCGGAGGTTTAGGCAATCAACTGTTCCAATATGCATTTGGGAAAAAGCTCTCATTATTTCATAATTCAAAATTACTGTTGGACTTATCGGCATTTAAAAACACGGACCGCTCATTCGAATTAGATAAATTTTTGACAAATTATGAAAAAGCGAAAAATTCTGATATAATTAAAGTTATATTAAAAAATTACAAAAGCATCGGCGAAATTCTTGAATATATCCAATCAAGGGGAGAAAATTATTATAAGATGCCAATATTTAAGGAAAGGTCGTTATCGTATGATGATAATTACCTCCTTTCATTAAAAGATGTATACTTCTGGGGTTATTGGCAGTCCGAAAAATATTTTAAAAGCATAGAAGGTATTTTAAGAAAGGAAATATCTTTAATAAATAAATTGGATGTCCAAAATGCAGAACTGGCAAAACTTATTGCAAATTCTGAGTCGGTCTGTGTGCATATAAGAAACGGCGATTATTTCTACGATGAAAAAATTAGAAATAATATTGGTATTCTCCCTATTGAATATTATTATATAGCAATTGATTGTATTCTCAGGGAAGTAAATAATCCCCACTTTTATATTTTTTCTAACAATATAAAGTGGGTAAATGAGAATTTTAAAATTAAACAACCCCATACTATTATTTCTAATAACAGTGAAAAAAGCCATTTGGACTTGTATTTAATGAGTCAATGTAAACATTTTATTACTGCCAATAGCAGTTTTAGCTGGTGGGGTGCCTGGTTATCTGATGCAAAAAATAAAATAGTGTATACTCCCAATCCGTGGTGTAAAAATCCTTTATACAATCCGGTTGATATTCATCCTTCAAATTGGAAGAAAATATCCGTTAATTTGCTTTAGTGGTCATAATGAAATTCAAATCCTCCAGAATATTAATTAATCTCTTTTCCTTTTTGATCGCCACTATATCGTTTTATTATATCATTAATACTTTAAGCGGTTATGATCTATCTGTCTTTTTTGTAAATGGTATCTTTCTTACAATTATTTATATTCTAATTTTCAGTCTTATTAAATGCATTTTCCTTTTAGTTAATGTTTATATTTTTCATATGATTCTTGAGTATACAAATAATAATAAAATAACTTTGTCGGCAGTTTTAAGCATATATATAAAATCTAATATCACAAAGTATATACCATCGAACATCATACCTTATATTTCAAGAATCTATTTGGGGAATAAGGTTGGCTTGGGGAAAATGAATATTACAATAAGTGGTTTTCTTGAAATATTTCTTGGACTCTCAATCACAGCATTAATTATTTTGATATTATTATTGAGTGGCTTGGCCCAATTTCCCAAAGATGTAAACTTCCAACTCAATTATTCCAAGATATTTTTATTGTGTTTATTTTTTATAATTGGCTCGCTTTTGTTATCCTCGGGATATTTGATATATCTGCATAAAAATAAACGTTTATGGAAATCTGAGATTTATAAAGATTTTAATTGGCTATTTAATAAATGTTTCAATTTCCGGTTTGCGTTGCTATACTTAAAGATATTTGTTATATCATTTGTCTCTTTTATGCTAAGCGGTATAATTTTTTACATAATGGCGTTTTTAGTTTTAAATTTACAACTAAATCCTTCTGATTTTTTTAATATTACAATTTGTCTGGGAATAGCGGGATATTCGGCAATTTTAACACCTGGCGTCCCCGGAGGTATAGGTGTAAAAGAAACTGTTTCCGTAGTTCTTATATCGTTATATGGATATGAAAAGGCTCCTATTATTTTAGCTGTAATTCTAGCTAGAATTACGTTAATTTTTTCGGATATTCTAAGTTATTTCTTTATACAATTATTTGAAAAGTCAAAAAGAAAAAATCCAACTATTACTTAAACAAACGGGTAATAATTTTTACAACAATTTTATTTGGTTTTTCTTTTTTTATATCATTCACTTATAAGAAATCAAAGATTATGATGTTAATAGTTATTCATGTTGTCCAATGAGGATCGATGCCATCACAAGAAGTAGCATCAGTTGGAAAAATCTTGTTATTGTTTAATGTTGGAACATCATAGACGGAAAAACATAGAAAATAAGAGCTGGGTTTAAGATATTCAAATCAAAGGAACACTTAAATTGTCCAACATGCTTTGGAATATCACTATTTCTAAGATACAAATTTAAATGAGGTACATAATTATGCAAATTAGAAAAAGTTTATGGAAATCTAAATGATTAGAAGAGAGCTTAGAATTATATTTATATTTCTAATAATTTTGTTTCACTGTATTATTTTCGTTCCGTTTATTTTAAACAATGGATTTACATATGATGATTGGGCTGCTGTATTGAAAGGGATAAACAATAAGACCTACTTAACGACTTTACAATCATGGTATCCATTCATGATATTCCGCCCATTAGTTCCCCTATTCCTTTCATTAACTTCATTTTTTCAATCAAATCCAATCCCATATAATATTTTAAATCTTATTCTCTATTTCTCTTGGATCGTGATTTTAGGTGAGACATTAAAAAGGGTGTTTGGTTTTACTTTTTTTCTTTTTTTTCTTCTTATAACACCATTATCAGTTATTGCTAATACATGGATATTCAGCGCCCCAATGTTTTTGGGCCTCAATTTCTCCATGATAATGTGGAGTTGTTCATTACTATTGATATTGAAGTCGATTGAGCGTGATAAAAAAAAATATTTTATTATCTCATATTTCTTAATATTCATCGGATGGCTAATTTATGATATGGTCGGATTTTTATCAATCTTTAATATATTGATGGGAACTCTTCTAACCTCAGGCACTAGTTTTTCTTTCAAATCGATATTCAGAAAGTTTCTGAAATATGGAACCCCATTATTTACTATCGGAGTCGTAATTCTTTTATTTCAGAAAATTCTAACTCCCCTACTCGGAGGTGCAAACATGTCCCGGGTAGAAATTAATATTAACACATTGCGACTATTACCATTTTTTGTCGGCGATTATGTTTTTACGCTGCTTATTCAGTTCCCATTATTTTTAATCTCTACAGTGTTTTATCTGCCGCCGATTATTTATGATGTAATGGTTATTATCCCGGTGCTAATCCTGGTTACTTTGTTTCTTCTTTTATTTTTTTTCGAACAAGATGGAAGAGGATTAGATTTGAACTATAAAACGGGATTTCTTATTGCATCATTTTTCATGATCTTTTTCTTGAATGGACTGTTGTTTGCTGTTGCTCAAAATCGAATTGAAATAGGGGGATATAACAATAGGAACCTCCTAGAAGTTTGGATTCTTTTAAGTATCAGTCTCGCTATTATTGCATCCCGATTATCAAGATCAAGATTATTATTTATGTTTCCTTTGATTTTTCTTTTAATGATAAGTTTTATTATTCAGGTTAATCATCGCGGTAAAGCTTATCAATATCAATTGAAGATAACAAAAGACTGTGTCGAAAAAGTGTCTTCTAATAAAATCTTTACTAAGGGTGATATAATAGTTGGCAATATTCCCAAATTCTTAACAGAAAATTACAATAATGAACTAATTTTTGGATCACCTTGGGATTGGGGTTCGGCAATCAATATATACAGTAAAGGTAACATTGGGGGAGGAATTCCAATCACGAGTGAAGGATATTTCAGAAAAGAAGATCCTTTCACCGCCGAATTGCTGGACAAGAAAAAAATAGATGTCTGCCAAGATACTTTAATATATGACGATTGGTTAAAGACAGAGATTAATAAGATTTGGTATTATGAATATGACATAAAATCAGGTAGATCGCAATTATTTAAATTTGGAAGTAAAGATAATGTAAATAAAATATTATTTGAAGAAAACCGTTCCCATAAAATTAATGTTTTCACAAAACCTTTTTATGAGAGAATTAAACAGCCAATCGCAAATTTTGTTGTCAAAAACTTTTTGAAGAAAGAAACAATTTTGCCGGGTAAAAAAAAGTGATTTCTCGAAAGACATATAGTATTTATTTAGATTTATACATCTACCTTTTAGGGTTTCGATCTTAGCTGTAGTTGAAAAGTAACAATTGTTATATAATTTTGGAGCAATAATATGAGTATGGTTATTGGTAATGGAATTATTGCAAATCGTTTTATTGATTACGCTTTGCAGTCACGTTATCTGATTTTTGTGGGTAATGTTCATGATTCGACTACTTGTGACGAAATAGCAATTCGTAATGAGGAAGAGGGGCTTAAAAATGCATTACTAAACAATCAATCGTCTGTTTTTGTTTATTTTAGTCAATGCAGCATTCTTGATCCAAACAAAGCTAATTCTCTTTATGTAATGCACAAGTTTCGTATGGAGAAGTTGATTCAAAATTCTCCAAATGAATACCACATATTTAGGTTACCGCAATTGTTTGGATTATCAAATGAAAAAACAAGCTTAGTCAACTACCTGGTGGATGCTATTGTTGAAGGTAGGAGTTTTGATCTTTGGCGGAATGTCGAAAAAAATCTAATTGATATTGATGACGTGCATCTCATTGTTGATTATATTCTCACTAAAAAAATATATTCTAATCGAATTATTAATATCGCAAGTCCATATAATACTCCTATACTTGAGCTAGTCCAATGTATGGAAAGTTATTTTGGTCATAATGCAAAGTATAGTGCAGTAGACAAAGGAACAAGTTACAAGATTGATATTTCTGAAACGCTAGAGATTATAACTAAGTTAAATATTAACTTTAAGCAAGGCTATATACTTAAAGCGATCAACAAATATTTCCGTCATTTAATTAATAAGCCGTTGCTTTTATCGGTTATAGTGCCTACATATAACGAAGAACATGGTATAGAGGAATTCTACAGACGAACTAAGGTTGTGCTTAAAACTTTAGAACCTAGATTTGATCATGAAATTATTTTTGTCAATGACTTTAGCACCGATAACACTTACAATAAACTTCAAGCTCTAGCTGAAATTGATCATAATATCAAATTAATCAATTTCTCGCGTAATTTTGGTTACCAGATTGCAATTACTGCCGGCATTGACTTTTCACGTGGTGATGTTGCTGTCATTATTGATGATGATTTAGAAGATCCACCCGAGGTGATGCTTAATTTTATTGCAATGTGGAGTGCTGGATTCAAGGTTGTCTATGGTGTGCGTCCTAAAAGACAAGGCGTTAATGTATTTTTTAAGTTATTAGCTAAGATTTACTATCGTCTCATTAATATATTAAGTGAAACTAAAATACCAAACGATACTGGCGACTTTCGCTTAATCGATAGGTTGGTGATTGATAAGTTAAAATTGATGAGAGAAGGAAATCGTTATTATCGAGGGATGGTAGCCTGGGTTGGCTTTTCTCAGATCGGTTGTACTTATGAGCGAGATAAAAGATATGCTGGTAAGTCTACTTTTTCATTTAAAAAATATATTAATTTTGCACTACAAGGGCTAACATCATTTACTGACAAGCCTTTATACTTTGCCAGTTTGTTAGGATTTTTAATTGCAGGAATTGGATTTTTATATGCAATACGCCTAGTAATTTCGAAAATAATAGATCCCTCTTTCGCTATTTCTGGATGGACTTCACTTGTGGTCATAGTGTTGTTTCTTGGCGGAATGCAGCTTTTGTCCATTGGCATTATTGGAATATATATTGGCAAGATATATCAAGAAGTTAAGGGTAGACCTTTATATATTATTGACAAAACCACTAATCTAAATGAATAACTTGTTCTGTTAGCTACAACAGCATTTAATTTAAGAAAGTGGATGCGTAAACTGAAAAATTTTTTTTGACTTATTTTATAAAATTTTGAATTAGACATTTTTAAATTATTGGAGCCGGTTTTTTTCAAATCAAAAGTTCAGAATGCTTTTTTCGCGGTTGACCAATTAAAAGGTGAATTAGTCCTAAATTAAAAATTAGTCGCTCAATAGGTTTTTGGGTAATATCATTTTTAAGGTGTATTTTTAATTGCACTTGCATAATAGGAGAATATCTGGGAGATGGTATTCATTATCAAGCAATAAATTTTAGTGGTTTGGTATTAAAATCAAAATAACGTAAAAACTATTATAAATATACTATAGGATACCAATTTGGAAAGTCTTCTATGCAAAGTTTGTAATTCTACTACCCAAAGTAAATATGGTCTCAATAATATCACAATTTATAAATGCGCTAATTGTGGCCATTATTATTCCTTGCACCCTATAATTTCTGATGATATCTATACAAAAGAATATTTTAATGAAAAACATAAAAATTGGTTTGCTCATCCAGACACAAAACTTTTTGATTTTATAGTAGACCATATAACTGCAAGATGCTCTTATGATGTTAGAATACTTGATGTTGGATGTGGTAATGGTAATTTATTGAGGTATCTAAAATTAAAAGGATTTACTAATCTGTTTGGACTTGATTTATATGATAACAAAATACCTGGTATTACTTTTTATAATGAAAAAATTGAAGATTTTATCTGTAATCAAAAATACGAAGTTATTGTAACAGTAATGACAATTGAACACATTGATAATGTTCAGCAATTTTTTAAGAAAATTCGCGACCTAAGCACACCAAACACAATCTTAATAATTAATACAATTGATAGTAGTAGTTTAATCTATGGTTTAGCAAAATATCTGAAGTACTTGGGTATTGAAACCCTTTTCAAAAGATTATACGATGTTCATCATTTAAACCATTTTTCGGAAAAGTCGTTAAAATATCTTTGCCAAGCTAATGGATTTAAAATTGAAAAATTATTAAAAAAGAACTACCCCTTAAAATCTATTGATTTATCGCCGAAGATCCTGATAATTATGGTAGCATTTCTCAACTTAATGTCCACATTATTTAATAAAGAAATTTCACAAGTACTTTTTTTGTCAAATTGTGTGTCGCCCAATAGTACAGGGAAAAAGTCATGATTTATTAAGAAACACTTTCTGATAATCCCTAATAGATAATTGTTGGTTTATTATGTAATTAATTTTGTTTTTCCTTAACTCTAAAATTTTTCTTTTAATTCTTATTGTTTTCGGTTTGGTAATATAAATAGTCGTTTTTGATGAGTCCGAAAAGTCATTTTTTAAAGATATTACTAAATTGGTAATGTTAATTACAGATCATAGCTGGGGGTATTTTGAACTATTCCCTATATGATTTAAAACTAAATAACATTTACAAATATAAATTTATCTGAAGGTTCATATGCTTATTGTTTTTCATTTAGTTGCAATGCTTTTTTATTCCATATTTGCCGGGTTTGGTTTTGTCGGATTTTTTTCCCTTTCTATGAAAATAGCTAAGAGAAAAGAAATTTGGTTAGTTATTCCGATTGCTGGATACGTATTGTCACAAGTCTTATTTTTTCATTTTTATAAGCTTCTCTCAAATTCCACCCTTAGTGTTCTACTCACAACATTCACTGTCTCAATAATTAATTTCTTATATATTTTTAAGGAACGTAAGAACTTAAGTACAGTATTCTCCGATTTCAGATCCACATGGAAGAAATTTGATAAAGGAATTTTGTTAATTCTTTTTTCAATATTCATTCTTTCTTCTTGGCAATACATAATTATTGGAGAGGGTCATTATTACCATTCAGGAAATGAGGATTATTTTGACGGAGTTTACGGCGGAGACTTATACTACAACAATGTTCCCACAAAATATATTTTTAATGATCTAGCCGGTTCGGTATTTTATACTGCAGTAATTAAATATCAATATTGCAGCCAGGCATTTTGGCGAACCCTTATTGGTCTTGGTGGGCTAGATGGATTTGTTCTTCAAGAAATATTTTGTTTACTATTAACTTCTATCGGAGTTTTTTGGCTTTCTAAGAACGTTTTTGAAATAAAAAAATCAGTAGCATTGTGGATAACTTTCTGGAGTGTTTCAGCGAGTTTTTATTTTTCAACATTCATGACCGGTCATATTGGGTCTATAATGTATGTCTCTGTTATTCCGGTTTTTCTTGGAATATCCCTGCTTTGGATAAGAAAATCTATAAGCTGGCTATGGATTTTATTGCTGGGTTTAATATACTATTTCATTGATAATACTTATCCGGGACCAATTAATCTTTTACTCATCCCATTAGTATTCACTTTTATCCAGGAGCGAATTCTTGGGCCAAGAGATTTTTGGAGTAAGATTCAAAAATTCTTAGGAATCAATTCCGAGGGGAAAATCAAAACGAAAATTAAGGACATTAGTATTTTAAAAGCTCTCACCTTAACATTACTTATTATTATTGGTTTGATCGTTTCAGCTTTTTGGTTATGGGATAGGACTGAAGAGATTAGAATTCTTGCAGTAATGAGGACAGGTGTCAGTTGGAAAATTTCTCTTTTCAAAGAAATGATAATGATATTTTGGGGGATTTACCCCCCTGGATCAGTCGGGACGACTTCAATCCTGCCTCTTTTTATTACGAACAATTTTATAAATAATACTGCCTTGATATTCGGTATTAGTCTTTCTTTAATAGTTTTGATTGCAGCCTTTAAGCTGATAAAATCAAAAAATAAATTGTTTTTATTCCTTTATATAATGCTATTTGTCCCCTTTCTGATTGTAATGCGATTTTTTTGGGGCAGCCCCTATTATTTCTACAAATTTCTCTATGTACACCAATTCATAATTGTAATTGTTTTATTCATCTGGTTATCCGAATATCCCCCCACGCTCAAATTGTGGAAAAGAAAATTTATATTTGTGCTCTTCACGATATTAGCTCTATTAAATGTTTTATGGAACGTTTTACTTGGAATGGATCTATTAGAGAGACCTTATCATAACAAAGAAAAAATAACAGATTTTTTTAAGAATACATCACCCGAGATCATTTCAAAATCCTATTTGGATATTCCTAACGAAGTGAATCGTCTTGCTTTTCAGGCCATATTCTGGGAACGGAAAATCCAACTGTGCCGCAATCGAAATGAATCGGAGTATATAATAAATCTAAGAAATATTAATGTTCCTCTTTACAATTCAGTCGATACAATAAAGGTTCTTTTCGATAATGGATTGCTAAGTATTAGTAAAAATCCCCACAAAAATATCATGACTATTACAACTGCCTATGAGCCAAATTTTTCAGACGATATAAATATCAACTGGATAGGGAACGCGCAAAGTGTATTATACGAAAACATGAAAGATGAAATACATGGGATTTTACAGTATATAAAAAAAAATAAATTAGAGAAGGAAACCTTTTTAGATATTACACAACCTGATATTTATTATCTTTTCTTCAGTACGTTTAAGCAACAGCAAATTAATCTTTGTTCTGATCCGGCGAAATCACGTTACTTTATTCAAATAAGGGGAGCCGCTGCAAATATAACGCTAACTAGAAGTGGTACAATGTACGCAGAAAATTTTGATCAATCGGAATGTTTCTCCAACTCCTATTTTTGTATTAAGCTATTGCCGACGAACAATCGAAAGGTAAATGAATATTGGTCTGGCAAGGATAATTATGTCCCGATCATTAAATTCATTTCGGAACATGGTAAAAAAGTATTTTTAGATTTTCCTCGCGAAGAACCGGAATATTTGTTTTTAAAGGAAAAACTCAATGATTTGGGTATTCAAGTTTGTGAATATCCAGAAGAAACAGAACTTATTTTAAGGTTTGTGTTTTATTCACCCTTCGATGAGTATTTCACAAATACTATTAGCAATAAGAATGAGAAAATAATTGAAGTAGCAGGGCGACCTAGTTTTTGGTACTCTGGAGCATTTAATTCTCACGAGAGATTGTATGATATTGAATTAGTTTTTAGCCCTATTAAAGATAGAATAATTCAAGTGCCCTCACAATTCGAGCTTCCAACACGAGTAAGATTTTCGATGAATGACAATGATTTTAGTTTATATATTCAGAATATTTCTAAGAATGCGAAGTATTTGCGATTGCTTTTTTCCCCAGGACCGAGTATTAATTATGCAGAATTTGATTTGAAAATTAGTGATTTGGCTGGGTTTAATAAAAAATTTCACATTTCTTATCCCAACACTCTAATTGATCTCCCCTTAGATCAATTTAAAATTAGTAACAATCAGATTCGACTCAAATTTACCGGAGAAGGTTTAATTGGAAAATCATTACTTCCCTTAGATGAAAGATTTTTGAATTATTTGCTTACCAATGCGGAATTAACATCCCAGATAGATGAGTATTCATCTTTTATGAAAAAGCAATTAAATTTTAAATCACTTTCTCCGAGTATGAATTATCTAAGCAAGTTTATACAGGTACCAGAACCTAATGATATTATAAGCAATTCAGATACAAATCGGTGCTCACTTGGATTAGGCTGGGATCGTCTGGAGACTTCAGATGGTCATCCTATGCGCTGGGCAGGAAAAGAGCCGGCAGAAATTGTATTAGATAACATTGATAAGAAACATAATATTATACAGCTAGATCTTGAAGCGGGACCGGGCTGCGGTGGTAAACCTCTCAAATTAAAAATTTACCATAAAAACCAATTGATTAAAGAAGAGGTTGTTTCGGGCAGAAAAAATATTGAATTGCAATTACCTGAAGAAATATACAAGGATAATAAAGAGCAAATAATCTTAAAACTGGTAGCAGAAACAGAAAATGCGAAGATTGCCTCCGATCCAAGAGTGTTGAACTTTAGAGTATTTAATATTTCCCTCAAGGAAGCGGTACCCCAACAAAAAACAATAGTTGATAAAATGAATTTTGATAAGATAAGCCTTGGTAATGGTTGGTATCCGTTTGAAACTTATTATGGCGAATCTTTCCAATGGGTTGGAGGAAAACCTGCTGAGATTATATTTAAAAATTCCGATAATAATTTAGGAACATTAAAACTTGATCTGGAGCCTGGTCCAAGTTGCGGTGGAGAGTCGCTAAAGCTCGACATTTACCTAAATGATAAATTAATAAATGAAAATAAGCTTCTGACTAGAAAGATTTTCGAAATAAATCTAAAGAACTATAAGAACAACTTAAAAGATGGGAATAATGTAATAAAACTTGTTCCTTCATCTAAAAATATTAATGTACCGGGGGATCCTCGCATGCTTAATTTTAGAGTGTTTAGCATCAATTATATGCAGCAATGAACAATCAATTTTATTTATTGTGAGAAATATTCATTAATACTTTTAAAACGATCATTGATTAAGTGAAAATAAAATTTTCTAAACCGCTGATTTTTATTATCGCAATTATTTATTGGGCCTTCTGTAGCCAATATCATGTAATTGTTACGGAAATCCTTACCGATTGGATGGAAACCCCTTATGGGAGATTCCTTCCGAGGGATTATGTTTACGAGTTTGCAGCTTTCCTTGTAATAATTCTTGTAATTTTTGTCGTCTATCGATTTATAAAAGGGACCAGAAAAACCGCAACACTTCTCTATTGGCTGTTTGTATTTATCTCAATAATATTATCATATAGATACTTAATAACCGCTCCGATTGAGATAGTTCACTACCCGCAGTATGCAATCTTGTCAATACTTTTAGCACTCTCACTTGATCCTAAGAAAGATAAATTTTTTGTCATAAGGATATTATTAATAGTAACTCTTCTAGGTATAATAGATGAGGCATACCAGTATTTATACCTTACAAAGAAGTCTTCAGACTATCTCGATTTTAACGATTTTTTATTAAATCAAATAGGTGCTGCAATAGGGATTATGATGTATTATGGATTTATCAAAGAACCTGTCATAGTGGAGAGTGTATATAAAATAAGTTTTTCGATGAAAAAAATAATTATGTCACTTATAGCTTTGACTATTTTATTTACCCTTTTGAATGCTCGAATTTATTTCCGTACTTCAAAGGAGATCGAACCCGGTGGATTTACAGTTAAGGAAGGAAAAACAGTTTTTTATTTGGAGAGAAAACCGGGAAAATATGGCAATTGGGTTGAAGATGATAAAGGTGCCGGATATTTTTTCATTTTGGATCCAATTCTAGGAATATTGTTTATGATTTTATATGGAGCCTTATTCGGAACATTTGATAATAGGTTTTACAGTAGTGTCATTGAAATTTTTGATAAGAAAAAAAAGTTCTTCAAATAATGTTGTTAAAGTTAAAGAATAGGTTTTAGATTTTATAAAGTATCAAGAATTCTATTAAGACAATTTAATGTTTTACATAGAATGATCGACTTTCAAATCATTCATTCTCCCCTCAAAAGCTACTTCCATCTTGACCTGCCCCCATTAAGTGATCCACTTTTATGTTCGTAAAAAGTATATTTGAAGTGCACCCCGTTTCGGGTCCAATATGAATGAGAATTTAATTAACAAAATATTTCTTGACACTGTGTAACAATCGTGCTACATTTAAGTAGAGATTAAAAATATTAGGTGTGATTATGGGAAAAACAGCAACTTTACATTCCAGAATAGATGAAAAAACAAAAATAAACGCAAAAAAAATCTTTGCTAAAGTCGGGTTATCAGAAAGCGAAGCAATAAGATTATTCTATCACCATTCTGTATTAGCTAGAGGAATACCTTTTGATTTAAGAATACCGAATGCTGAAACACGAGCTGCAATTGAAGACGCACGGCAAGGAAATAATTTATCTAAAAAATATAAAAATGTTGATGAACTATTTGAGGATTTGAATAAGTAATGCTCATAGTTCGCTTTACTCACAGGTTTAAGAAGAATTATACTAAAGTTGAACGTTCAGGTAAAGACTTATCAAACGTGAAAACAATTGTTCTCGAACTGAGAAAGAGCAACCCGATAGAGAAATCTTTCAGAGATCACCCACTAAAGGGAAATTACAAAGATTGCCGTGAGTGTCATTTAGCTTCCGACCTTCTTCTAATTTATTACATAAAAAATGATGAATTGATACTAGTGGATATTGGCCCACATACAGAATTATTTGAATAAAAGATTAAGTGCATATAACTGCTATAGTTTTATAAAACTGAAAAATTACCATAATGAAATACAATTTTATGATTTTGAAGAAACCTGAACAGTTTAAGGATGTGGTAATCCTTTCGGTCTGTTTGGGTTGTTTCTTATATGTTCTCACAAAAACTGAAATATCTTTAATCAAAAACCAAGTCAAGGTTTCGTAAGTTATTGTAATTGCGAGTAGAGCAAAGGACTGTAAATAATTTGTGTAGATGAACTATCTTATCTTACTTGAGATAATTAATAATATCTAATGATATGAACGAGTCTCCTTTAGTTAGTATAATCACTATAGTATTAAACGGCGAAAAGTATTTAGAGAATGCAATCAATAGCGTACTTTCTCAATCTTATCGAAATTATGAGTACATAATTATTGACGGTTATTCTACTGATAGAACTATAGAAATAATTAAAAGGCACGAAAAAGAAATCACTTTTTGGACTAGCGAACCTGACAACGGAATAAGCGATGCATTTAATAAAGGAATTAAACTTGCTCGCGGTGAGATCATTGGGCTTTTAAATTCCGATGATTGGCTTGAACCTGAGGCAATTAAGAAAATTGTCAAAATATTTACATCTGATAATCCGGATCTAATTTGCGGGGCAGTCAGATTCTGGGAAAAGGGGAAAGAAGTAATTGTATCGCATCCCGATCTCCAAAACCTTGATCATGAAACTTCGATTCACCATACCGGTGTTTTTATCAAAAAATCTGTTTATGAAAAATTCGGATTATTCAATACTCATTTTAAATACGCGATGGATTATGAGCTGCTTTTAAGAATGAAAATGAACAACGCAAAATATTACATGCTAAACGATGTTGTATCAAACAGAAGACTTGATGGCATTTCTTATAAAAATAAGAGATTGGCTTTAAGAGAAACTATGTCTGCCAGAAAAAAATATTTCAATATCTGGAATGTCTGGATAATTTACTTATACGTTTCTATTAAAGATTGGGCCGGTAGATTGTTAAAAAGCAGCATTCTAAAACCTCTGTATATAACTTACTGGAAACTTAAAAACAGAAAACTTGCTAAGGATATTAAAGAATGAGAATATGTTATATAACCGATTCTTATCCTCCTAATATCGGAGGCGCAGAGATTGCGATCCAAAAAATAGTAGAAGGAGCTGCCGAAAATAATATTGATGTATTTGTCATTACTTCGCAGGCAAGGGAAAATTTTTCTTTTAATTCGAAAATTCCCAAATCTGCTATACTGAGAATAAAAACGCCACGAGCTTTGCAGAGATTCTGGTTCTTGATCTTATCATTTTTTGCAATCATTAAGAAGTGTAAGGATGCTGACATTTTGCATGGAACTAGTTATGGAGGTGTTCTTCAAACTTTCATCGCCGCAAAATTATTAAGGAAGTCATGCGTTGTTACTATTCATGAATTCATGGGAAGGGAATGGAACAAATTTGCATCTAATATTATAAGTGCATATTTCTTTAGAGTATCTGAAAAAATATTCGCTTCGCTTTCATTCGACCAATTTATTGCAGTTTCAAATTATACTAAGAAACGCCTGATTGAAGCGGGGGTAACGGAAAGTAAAATAACTGTGATTACAAATGGAAAGAGTGATATAGATTTGTGTAAATTAAAAACTAAGCATGAAGTAAGAAAAGAGCTGAATATCCCGGATGATAAATTTGTTTTTGCTGCCTTTGGAAGGACAGGATTGACCAAAGGGCTGGAATATGTCGTAGATGCCATCCCGGAGGTACTGGATAGGATTCCGAATGCAATCTTTATTTTAATACTTTCTTTTGGTGATAAAAAAATTTGGAAAAGAATTACTAATAAAATAGAAAATTTGGATCGTAAACGTATATTATTTTATTCCTCTCTTGAAAGATCCCGGATGTTGGATTATTTGAATTCCTCAGATGCCATCATAATTCCTTCTTTGTCTGAAGGGTTCGGATTTACGACTCTTGAAGCATGTATGTTGAATAAAATAGTAATTGCTACAAATGTCGGCGCCATTCCGGAGGTCATTTCCGGAAAACACATTCTTATAGAGCCAGCTTCAAGTGAAGCAATACTGAATGGATGTATCAATTCGGTTTCGGGTAAATACAAGAATGAGCCGAGAAAAGAATTTAATTGGGAATTATCTGTAAATAAATATATCAAAGTATATCAGGAAGTTTTACATTTACATTAGAAAAATTCTTGGATTGTAATTTTGGAATCAAAAAATTCAAACATCGGAAAAACACTAATTATTATTCCTGCATATAATGAAGAGGAGAGGATTCAGAATGTTATTTCCCGATGCAGGAAGTACCTATCGGACAGAGTTGATCTCATTGTTATTAATGACGGCTCGACAGATAGAACTTTGGCTATATGCGAAGATGCCGGAGTGAATATTATATCTGTTCCTTTCAACCATGGTGTAGGGAATGCTTTGAAGACGGGATTTCTTTATGCGCTCAAAGATAATTATGAAAATGTTATAACCATCGATGCCGACGGCCAACACAACCCTGATGATCTTCCGAAGTTCATACAAAAACTGGAGACAAAGCAGGTTGATATAGTAATCGGATCCAGATTTATAAACGGTAAAAAATATGATGGATCTATTGTTAGAGTTATCGGTAATAAATTTTTTGCATGGGTCATATCGGTCTTAATTCGTGAAAAACTCACTGATGCCACTTCAGGTTTTCGTGGAATGAATCGTGCGGTCCTCAGTTATTCGGTTGACGATCTATTTAACTTTGATTATCCCGATGCCGATTTTCTGCTTACACTGCACCGTGCAGGCTTCCGTTTTTGTGAAATTCCGGTCGAAATGAATAAAAGAATTGGCGGAGAATCTCAGCACAAAGGGGTTAAACCAATTTATTATATATTCAAAATGTTGCTGTCAATTTTTATTATCTTGATGAGGAAAAAAAATATTAAAAAATCATAGGAGGTAATTATTTCTACCCGTTTAAATTTGATATTGATATTTATCGGCGCCATTATTCTTATTAGTATTGTCGAATTGGTTAGAAGAAGAAAACTGAATGAAGAGTACTCATTTCTGTGGTTGATAATCGGCTTTTTACTTTTATTAATTACATTTTTCCCCAAATTATTTTATTTTATCTCAGATTCTATTGGTACGGAACTTCCAATAAACACATTATTTTTTGCCGGCATCATATTCTTAATGCTGCTCGGATTATTCCTTACGTTAAAGATTTCAATATTATCTAATAGGGAGAAAAAACTTAGTCAGAAAATCGCGATTCTCGAATTTGAATTGAAAAAAAATAAAGATTCCAAAAAACAAAATTAATTACAAAATTCTACTTAATAACCCCGTTTGATAACTTTTTCCAGATCTGACTTAACCATAATTTTTACCAAATCACTAAACTTTGTTTCTGCGACCCAGCCAAGTTCTTTTTTCGCTTTTTCTGCGTTACCAATCAGTAAATCCACTTCAGTTGGTCTATAATAATTTGGATTAATGATAACCACTACATCGCCGACTTTTAGATTTTTTGAAAATGAAAATCTTTGATCTTTTTTCTCAATGTCAATTAATTGTTCTGCTATCGAAAGATCAAGCTTCTTAATAATTCCCTTTTCGTTTTCGGCTTTATTTTTCCACTCTAGTTCAATGCCTATTTCTTTGAACGAATTCTCAATGAACTCTCTTACAGTATGTGTCTCACCTGTTGCAAATACAAAATCATCAGCTTTTTCATAATGCAATATTTTCAACATGCCTTCACAGAATTCGGGTGCATAACCCCAATCTCGTTTAGCATTTAAATTACCAATTGATAATTCTTTTTCAATTCCGGTAATTATACGGGACACTGCACGAGTAATTTTTCTTGTAACAAAGGTCTCACCGCGACGCGGAGACTCGTGGTTAAATAAAATACCATTTGAGGCGAAAATATTATATGCTTCCCGGTAGTTCACAATTATCCAATATCCGTACAATTTTGCTACACCATAAGGAGAGCGGGGATAGAATGGAGTCTTTTCAGATTGGGGGACTTCTTGAGCTTTCCCGAATAGTTCGCTAGTTGATGCCTGATAGAATTTTACTTTGCGCAATCCAACTTCTCTTATAGCGTCCAAAAATCGTAATGTACCTAATGCATCCACTTGAGCAGTATAATCGGGGATTTCAAATGAAACTTTTACGTGACTTTGAGCAGCAAGATTATATATTTCATCAGGTTCAATTTTTTCAAGAAGACGGTTTAGATTGCTTGTATCTACTAAATCACCATAATGAAGGAATAATTTTTTATTCATTATCTCATGATCATTGTAGAGGTGATCAATCCTATTGGTGTTAAAAGAACTGCTCCTCCGGATAATACCATGAACTTCATATCCTTTCTCTAAAAGGATTTCAGTTAAATAACTTCCGTCTTGACCTGTGATTCCTGTTATTAGTGCTTTATGCAATTTTCACCTATAAATTTTTTACGTAATTATCTAAGTACCAATTATAAGTTTGTTTGATTCCATCTTCTAATGTTGTTTTGTGTTTCCAGCCGCATTGATGAAGGCGGGAAACATCCAATAATTTTCTCGGCGTTCCATCCGGTTTCGAAGAATCATAATTAATATTACCTTTAAAAGCGGTTATTTTTTTCATCAATGTAGCTAAATCAGAAATAGATATATCTTCACCTGTGCCGATATTCAGATGAGTAAGATTATTATCATAAAGATCTTTAGCGTTTATTTTATCAAACAGAAAATAAATTGCATCGGCAAGATCATCAACAAATAAAAATTCACGGTAAGGTTTACCGGATCCCCATACTTCAACTTTATCATTATTATTAATTTTTGCTTCATGAAACTTTCTCATCAAGGCCGGTAAAACATGAGACGATTCTAAGTCAAAATTATCATTATAACCGTATAGATTAGTTGGCATAATCGAAAAATAATTGCATCCATATTGTTTATAATAACTTTCGCAGAGTTTAATCCCGACAATTTTTGCTATTGCATATGGTTCGTTAGTGTACTCTAAATAATTAGAAAGAAGATATTCTTCTTTTAACGGTTGGGGTGCAAGTTTAGGATAAATACATGAGCTGCCAAGAAATATTAGTTTCTCAGTTCCGTTCTTATAAGCTTCGTTAATAATATTGGCTTCAATCATTAAATTGTCATAAAGGAACTCAGCGCGATATTTATTATTAGCTAAAATACCCCCAACTTTTGCTGCAGCGATAATTACAACTTCAGGTTTTTCATTCTTAAAAAAATTCTCAACTTCATTTTGTTTACGTAAATCTAATTCTTCAATAGATCTTAAAACGAAATTATCTAACCCCTCACTTCTAAACTTTCTTAATATTGCTGAACCCACCATCCCTTTATGGCCGGCTATATAAATCTTTTTGTTATTCATAGAATTGGTTTATGCTCACTTAAATTTATCTTTTAAGATTTATAAATATGTGGACTCTTAATTCCATGACGTTCAAATGCATTACGGGTATCTACGACAAGCTTGGAATTTTTTGCAATCATTTCATAATCGAAATTATCATGGTCTGTGCTTAAAAGAACTAGATCATAAGAAGATAAATTTTTGGCGTTAAGATCGATAGACGGTATATTATAATTATATTTTCTTGAAGGAGTTAATTGGGGAGCATAAGGGTCGCTAAAATCAACTTTCGCATCTTTGTTCTGAAATATTTCAATGAGTTTTAATGATGGAGATTCACGTTTGTCGTCAATATTTTTCTTGTACGAGACTCCCAGAACGAGAATCTTTGCACCCTTTATTGATTTTCCATTTTGATTAAGAACATTAATGACATTTTCAGCAACATAATAAGGTTGATATGTGTTGATTTCTCCCGCGAGTTCAATGAATTTAGTATTAATATCATATTCGCGTGCTTTCCAAGTTAGGTAAAAAGGATCGATTGGAATACAATGACCGCCAAGTCCCGGACCGGGATAAAAAGCCTGAAATCCAAATGGTTTTGTTTTTGCCGCTTCTATAACTTCCCAGACGTCAATATTCATTTTATCAAACACCATTTTAAGTTCATTCATTAGAGCAATATTTACACTGCGATAAATATTTTCTAATAATTTAGTCGCTTCAGCGACTCTAGTTGATGAAACGGGAACAGTTTTTACAATCACATGATTGTATAACGAGCATGCTACTTCAAGGCACTCGGGAGTAGTTCCGCCAACCACTTTTGGTATTGTTGATGTTGAATAATCCGGATTATTCGGATCTTCTCTCTCAGGACTAAAAGCTAAGAAAAAATCTTTTCCAACGATGAATTTATCATTTCCTTCTTTTAGACCGCATTCTTCAAATAATGGTAATAGAATTTCATCAGTTGTTCCAGGATAAGTAGATGATTCCAATGTTACTAATTGTCCTTTTCTTAAATATTGAGCTACGGTCCCAGCAGAATTTTTGATATAAGTAAGATCAGGTTCGCGATGTTCATCTAGTGGAGTTGGAATACATAATAGTATTGCATCGGTTTCCTTTAGCCGTGAAAAATCCGAAGTAGCAAAAAACAATTTTGATTTCACTGCTTGGTTAATTTTTTCTGATGAAATATGCTTAATGTAACTTTGGCCGTTCATTAAGAGCGGGATTTTTTGTTTATCAATATCAAATCCAATTGTTTTAAATCCTTTTTTTGAAAATTCTAAAGCAAGAGGTAAACCGACATAACCTAGACCGATAATTCCAACGACGGCAGTTTTTGAATTGATTTTGTTAATGAGTTGATCGCAATAATTCATAATTAATTCTACATTTTATATACTAGTAATAATCAATTAGTTAGAAGAACATATTTTGACTGCACAACAATATTATTTATTTCAAAATTAAAAATATTTATCGCAGAAATTTTTTCAAATGGATTAAACTTCTTTTCGAATATGCTGAGAATGGAACCCGGAATTAAAAAGTGATTCAATATTACTTTGGATGAATAGGCGGATAACTCGCTTTTTTTTGATTGAAGGGTAAAAGCTGCGTATCCTTCAAGTTTATCACCGGGGATAAATTTACTTATAATTTGAGCAGTCTCCGAGGCAATTTCTTTCTGGGGTACATCGTAGAAACATTCAATGAAAGGAGGAGAAAATTTTAATCGAATATTAACATTGTTTTTCCCGAATTCTTTTTCTTTTAAACTGAGATAATTTTGTAAGCTGTTAATCGAAAGCAGTATGGCGACTTTTTGATCAGAATAGGATAAGAATTTAAGCTTAGCTTTATTTTTAAGGTTTTTATTGTCCAGAATTGGATAATTATACTGAATAGTAATATAGTCGGCAATGATTCCGCCTATATTAACGCCATCCATTCTGATTGCTAAATTATTTATTTTTGATGGATTATTCGAGTCCAGAATAGTTTTTACTTTGATCTCTTTACAATTGATTTCACGAGCAATAGCTTTTTCTATTGTCTTCTCAAGATTTTCTTTATTAGTTATCTGAAATGCACTTAAAGATATTTCTCCGAAAAGGAGAAATATTAAAAAATAAGATCTAATATTTAATAAGTTTGCCATTTCTTACTCTTAATTCTTTTAAGTTATAATTCTGTGGATTTTGTACCGAAACTTCAAAAGCAGTATCGGCAAAGACTTTGTAGCTATAATCTCCATTCATTAATGGTTCGGTCGGCAGGGTGCTAATAAATTCCGGCACCAAGTTTTTAAGAGAAGATGGATAGGATAAGTTAATTGCATAATAAGATTCAATAGCATGTGATATGCTGATCATATCTGAAACTACTTGTCCTTCATTTGTATTCTTTTCAACTTTTGGAGGAGTATAATTTTTTTGGCCGCCTTGTGAATACAGATAAGCAATAAATCCTAAAACACAAAACAATATAATTGCTATAGTATACAACAAATATTTAAACAATCTTTTCTTTGGTTTTAAATTCACAACATAATCCTCAAATTTGTTTTTGATGATTTTGGTTTATACTAATATTATTAAAGTTTATAAATACAAAAATGAGAAAAACATTTATTGTAAAATGAAATATAATTTTTTTATGTGGGATATTTTAGCTTATTTTAAGCAGTTAACGGGTTATTTGCAACAAAAAAATCCCGAAGTATGTTTACATACTTCGGGATGCAAGTAGTGGGAATGTCTTCCCTCAATCATGATTTATTAATATTGCCTTAACGGCATAATTAATATATGGTAATCAGAAATTAAAGAAAATATTACCAGCGTCTTCCGCCGCCGCCGCTTCCGCCGCCACGATTTCCACCGCCGCCACGATTTCCACCACCACCACCGCCGCGTCTGTTATCGGTTTTAGGGCGAGCTTCGTTAACAACAATTTTTTTACCTTTAAGTTCTTTGGTGTTAAGAGCTTCAATTGCTTTTGTTCCTGCAGTTTTGTCATTCATTTCAACAAATGCAAAACCTTTGGATTCGCCAGTGAACATATCACGAATTATTTTAACGCTTGTAACAGCGCCGAACTCTTTGAAAAGTTCTTCGAGATCTTGATCGCTTGCTTGTTGAGATAAATTACCTACATAGATATTCATTACTACTCCTTTATGATATTATTTTTTTCCTCTGAGAAGATGTTAAGTAATCGATTTGAACGCCGCTCAAAATAACTTTAAAGGAGTAATGATGTTTACGGTGATAAAAATTGATATTAGAAAAATGAGTGAATGGAGGATTTCTTTTATCGATTTTTCGAATCGCTAAATAAAATAATGCTCAGAGTTGCGGGGCCGACGAGACTCGAACTCGCGACCTCCTGCGTGACAGGCAGGCGTTCTAACCAACTGAACTACGACCCCGAAAAGAACATGTTATTTAATAACGAGCAAAAATAAGCATTAAAACTTATCCAAAGCAAGAAAGTCTATAAATATTCAGTGCCAAAACTAACTCCGACAGCAATTACAACTAATATTGCTTGATCTTTCCGCAGAACTAATTTCTGATGTGAGATCACATCTATTATTCTAACACTAGTGATTCAGAACCTATAAGAGCAATCATTCTTCCAAATTATCCCTTAATTACAAGTTGTATTGCATTTGTTCCGAACTTTGTTGATAAAATTCTATCAAAAGGGTTGGACTGAGTCTGTTTTTTAATATCTATTCCTTTTGTAATTAATCTGCTGTTTTTTGATGAACCATTTGGAATATTTATCAATTAGATTTTATTTTTTTGTATGTCTTGAAATGTAATTTAGCTAGTTCATTTAATTTTTCTTTGCCAATACTATTTAATAATTTTTTGGCGAAAACTTCAGTTTCAATTGAAGAACCTTTAGGTAAGTTCAGCCCAGTTCGCTCATTATTTTCAAACCAATCTAAAAAACTTTCTCTAGCTATAATAGACGCAGCAGCAACACCAACATATCTCTCTGCCTTTGTTTCTTGGATGAATTCCACATCCGAATGTTTTGATAAAGAACTGATATCCAAATCTTTATTGCTGAATTTATCCGTTATAACTGTTTTACAATCAACCTTATCGAATAAGTTGCTTAATGCTTTTGAGTGTGCCCAGTTCAATAGGCTATTCAAATTTCCGAATTGTTCATAAACTTTGTTATACTTTTTAGGATTTATACTTACAACTGTAAAATTATCTGCGACTATTGTTTTTATTTCTTTTGCAAGAACACAAATTTGATAATCACTTAAATCTTTGCTGTCTTTAACTCCAATTCTCAAAAGATTTTTTTTTGTATGAACATTGACAAAAACAGCGGCAACTACTAAAGGACCAAAAAAATCTCCTTTGCCGCATTCATCCGTTCCGATATATTCTTCCGGTTCTTTTAATTCCGGATCAACCAGTTCGAACATTAGCTCGTCAGAGATAATGCCTTCCACTGTTTTGTAGAGATCTGATTTTTCATCACCTTGAAGGATAGTTTTTATTCCTTTCTTGCCAAAGTAGACAAGTACTTTTATACTTGTTTTATCTTTTTGAATATAGAACTCATAGTTGAATTCTTTTTTTGAAATATCCTCAACGTATAAATTTTGTTCAACACAATTTTTGCGTAACAGTTCAATTTTGTTTTTTGCTTTCTCTTCAAGATTCATTTGAGAATAAAATAGTTTTGTTGGAGAAATATAACGATACTCATTTCAAAGGCGATTACATTTAATGCATGTTCCTCGTAATATCAGATCGGTGTCTATAACAATTTGCTTACAACTGAATTTATCTTTCTTAATAATGTTCTCTATTAATACTTCCATAGACTTTGCTGCTAATTGTTCGGTCGGTTGATTTACACAACTTAATGGAGGAGATAAAAAATTCTGTTCTTGAGAATTTCCAAAACAAATCAAGTCAATATCATTGGGAATATTCATTCCAACTTCTTTAGCCGCCATATATATACCAATTGCGGTTGGATATGTGACAGCAAGGATTAAATCGGGTAGATTCTTTTCGTGATATAATTTCATAAAAGAATCGTAACCGCTTTTTTCTCCGAAATCTCCTTCTAAGATCCAACCTTGATTAATTTCCAAACCATAATCACTCATAGCTTGTTTAAAACCGAGCATTCGTTCACGTCCAATATTAATATTAGTATAACCGGCAAAATGTGCGATCTTCTTATACCCAAGTTTTATGGCGTGATCAATCGCTTTATAAGCACCGCCGCGATCATCTACAGTGACAGTATTGCAATTAATTAAATCCGGAATGCGATCCATGAAAACTAGAGGAATTTGTCTATTCCTTGCAGTTTCAAAAATTTCAAAATTTGATGTGTCCTGAGAGATTGAAATAATTATTCCATCAACTCTCATTGAAAGAAGAGTCTGGATTTGTTTTTTCTGCAATTCAGAATTTTCTTGCGAAACAGTCAGAAAGATTTGATAATTATTTAAGGTTGCATATATATAGATATGATCAATTATCGAACTAAAAAAATGATGCGCTATTTCAGGAAGTACAACACCAATAGTATTGGATTTTCTCGATGCAAGATTTCTAGCCATAAAATTGGGAGAATACCCTAATTCTATTGCTGCTTTTTTGATAAGCTCGGCAGTATGACTAGATATATCAGGATGTCCGCGTAACGCCTTTGAGACAGTTATTATTGAAACACCTAACTTCTGTGCTATATCACTAAGTGTTACTTCTTTTGGTTTCATATAAAAATTTCTGTTTCTTTAATACTTATCTTGAGTATATGTAATTCTTACTACTTAACTTAAATAATTACTGAATTAAGAGATAGTACTGGATTTCTATATTCATCAATCAATCAACATGTAACAGAATTGTACTCTTTTCTCAGAATGTTAATTCAAAAACAAGATTTTGATTTTATTCATGATATAATTTGATTTTTTGCTATCGATTTTTGTAATTTTATGTGTGTTTCAACGATTCTATCCAAAATTTGTTACATGGATTAGTTTATTTGATCCATGCTTTTTATTACTGTAAAAAGATGGCATCACAGTATAAGACTGTCTCCATATTTATTTTTTTTATTTTATTTTTTTCCTTTCAATCAACCCACTCCCAACAGTTAGCGCTACCTAATTCTGTTATTTCAGAAATTGGGACACACAAAATCTATGTTAAAGACTTTGTAAATCGTTACAGCGAATATCTTTTTTCTACTGGTATGAAAGATAATATAGTTGTACGGCGTTCGATTCTGAATAACATGATTAACGAAATATTGCTTTACAATTATGATGACAATAAAAAAATATTTTCCAATCCGGAATATCAAAAAGAATTGAAATGGGCAGACAATCAAACAACTTTAGCATATCTCGAGGATCAAGAAGTTTTTGCTAAGATCAAACCAACAGATGCAGAATTAAGAGAAGCTTATTACAGATCAAACGAACAAATTGCAGCCCGGCATTTGTTTGCTCAAACAGAAGAAGAAGCGAATAATCTATATCAGCTTTTACAAACCGGAGCTGATTTTAACTCGCTTGCAAAACAAATTTTTACTGATTCCACATTACAGAAAAATGGCGGGTATCTCGGTTATTTTTCTTGGGGAGACATGGATCCTGCATTCGAAGATGCCGCTTATTCATTAAATATTGGGGAAATTTCCAAACCGGTTAAAACAAAATATGGTTATAGTATTATTAAAGTTGAAGATCGTATCCCGCATCCTTTACTAACCGAAGATGAGTATGTTAAAAGAAAACATCATATGGAAGGTGTGGTAAGATTAAGAAAGAGGAATCCTGCAGAAAATGATTTTATAAACAAACATTTTGTCCCGAATAAAGTTATGTTTAATGAAAAATCACTTGATAATGTTTTAAATAATTTATCATATTCAACTGCGAATTCTACGGAAAAACGTAATCATAAAAGTTCTTCTGCTATTTGTTTAAAGTATGGGAACAGATCTTATAGTCAAAACGAGTTAGAAAAAAGAATAGATGAAATTCCTGCATTTCACAGAGAAAAAATAACTTCTATCGAGAAGTTGAAAACAGTTGCTGCAGGAATTGTTTTGCAAGATATTCTTATGAAAATGGCAATAGAGAAAGGTTACAATTCTGTGCAGGCTGTTCGTAATTTGATTCCTAAATATCATAACGTAATTTATTTGACTTATAAAAGAGAGGAAATAAATAACAATACGATTTTACCTGATAGTATTGTCAAAAAATTCTATGATGATAATCCCCAATACTTTAAAACTGATAACGAAATAAATGTTCAGGAAATTATAGTTAAGAATAAATCTTTAGCTGATAGTTTGATTATGCAACTTAATAACGATGCCGACTTTGGCTCTTTAGCCGAAAAATATTCGATAAGAGAATGGTCTGCTAAAAATAAAGGTGTAATGGGTTTTTCCGAAGTATCAAAATTTGGAGTTATGAAAGACACTCTTTGGAAATCTGAAATTAATAAAATTATTGGACCGATTAAAATTCAAGAAGTTTACGCAATATTTAAAGTGCTGGCAAAAAAAAATGGAGAGGTAAAGGATTTTGAACATTCAAAAGATCTTGCTTATCGTTTAGCCAAGAAAGAAAAATCTGCTTTGGTTGTTGATATATATATATCGAAATTAAGAAAAAAAGTTAACATAAAAATTGATGAGAACATGTTAGGAAATGCTATAATAAGTAATTAAAATTTGTTTATTATTTTTAAATAAAGACTCTTAAGGGAGTATACTATGAAAAAAACTTTTACTGTTTTGCTTTTATTGGTTGCTATCTTATCTGAAAGCGTATTTGCCGGTACGACTGGTAAACTTACAGGTAGAGTAACAGATAAGAAAACAGGCGAAGGCCTTCCCTTTGTTAATGTTGTTTTGGAAGGTACGTCTATAGGAGCTCAAACGGATCTGGATGGAAAGTATTTAATACTCAACATCTCGCCTGGAAAGTATAATGTGAAATATCAGTATGTTGGTTATCAAGCAGTAGTTGTTCGAAATGTTCAAATTTCAATTGACTTAACTACAATACAAGATGCAGCACTAGTAGATACTGCTGTTGAAATGAATGCAATTGTTGTTCAAGGTAATGTTGATAAAGTTCATAAAGATATTACTTCCAGTCAGACAAGAGTAACTGCTGAAGAAATTAAAAATTTACCTGTGACAGAAATTAATGGCTTACTGCAATTGCAAGCCGGTGTTACAAGAGATGCAGGAGGCGGTTTCCATATTCGCGGCGGTCGTTCTTCTGAAATTGCTTATTGGGTAAATGGTATTTCTGTCACTGATTCTTACGATAATAGCCGCGGTATCGAAATTGATAATTCCAGCATTCAAGAGCTTCAAGTTATCAGCGGTACGTTCAATGCAGAGTATGGTCAAGCTCTATCTGGTATAGTGAACACTGTTACCAAAGAGGGTGGACGTAGTATTAAAGGTAATGTTAAACTTTATAGCGGAGATCACTTAAGTAATTTTACAGATTATTTTCCAGGTGTTAATAATTTTAAACCAACTAAAAATTATAACATCCAGGCAAGTTTTAGCGGGCCAATTCCTTATTCTAATAATGCCTTAACACTTTTTGCTACAGGTAGATATGTTTATGATTCCGGTTATTTAAATGGTTACAGAGATTTTCTACCTTCCGGTGCACGTGGAGATAGTTCTTTAGTGCCGATGAATTGGAGTAAACGCTGGATCGGTCAAGGCAACTTAAGCTTCTTTGCATCTTCAAGACTTAAATTCAATGCAGAAATTCTTTATTCTAAAGAAGATTACAGAAATTATAATCATGCATTCAAATTGAATCCAGATGGAGATGCAACTGATTATACTCACAGCTACAATGCTACATTTACGATGACGCATACATTTTCCAACACATCCTTCTATACAGTAAAAGCATCTTATTTCTTTAGAGATTATAACGAATACTTATACAGCGATCCGCTAGATCCAAGATACTTGGCGCCGGATTCTTTGATTACAATCGCTTATGCTTTCCTGACGAAGGGAACAAATCTTCACAGATTCTTTAGAGAGACAAACACTGTAATTGGTAAGATTGATTACACAAGTCAGGTAACCGATAAACACTTAATTAAGTTTGGTGTTGAGGGAAGATTGCACGATCTCAAATTCGATAATTACAATCTTCAACCGTTGTTAATTAACGGTCTTCAAGCGAATCCTTTCGTTCCTGATATTCCATCGGAAACCTCGCCTCTTAGACAAAAATACAACGAGAAACCGATAGAACTTGCTGTATATATTCAGGATAAAATAGAATATCAGAGTGTAATAATTAATCTCGGATTAAGATTTGATTACTTCGATTCGAGAGGAAAAGTCTTAGTAGATCCCACTGACCCGAACATCTATTTGCCATTAAGATCTGATATGCAGAATCTTTCCGTAGCGGAAAGAGAACCGTATTTCTATAAAAAAGCTGAACCTAAATGGGCATTCGGTCCTCGTTTTGGTATAGCTTATCCTATAAGCGATAAAGGTGTTTTACATTTTTCTTACGGGATGTTCTTACAAATTCCGACGTTCCAATATTTATTTAACAACGGACCATACTATGTACCGCAAACCGGCAATTTTTATGGTCCCTATGGAAATCCGGATTTAAAACCACAGCAAACCACAATGTATGAACTCGGATTTCGTCAAGATTTCTTTGATGAATTTAATTTAGATGTTACAGGATTTTACCGCGATATCAGAAACTGGATTACAGCAGGCGCTCTTATTGTTACAAGAAATTTAGTCTCTTATTCAACATATATAAATAAAGATTACTCAAACGTTAAGGGTATAACTCTAAATCTTAATAAAAGATTTTCCCACCATTACTCAATTGATTTGAACTACACCTATCAAGTTGCTGAAGGCAGTAATTCGAGCCCCGAAGATGCATTCTACGCACAGCAGGGAAATGCCGAACCGAAACTTTATTTGTTACCTTTAGATTGGGATCAACGACATTTACTGAATCTTTCATTCTACGTCGGAGATGTTGATTGGGGTGTAAGTTTAATCGGACGTTATGGAACAGGTCTTCCCTATACGCCGGCAATAACTCAGTTTACTGCTGAACGTGGAATCACTTCCGGCTTACAGCAGAACAGCAGAAGAAGGCCTGGGCAGTTTGTAGTGGATTTGAAAGCGAACAAAACATTTAAACTTGGCAGCTTTGATGTAACTGCATTCGTTCAAGTATTTAATTTATTAGATACAAAAGTTGTTGTGAATGTATTCAGTGATACAGGGCTACCAGACTTTACTACAATTGGACAAAGTGTTGGAGCAGATGCTAGAAGGCCAACTTCTGTACAGGATTACTTAAAATATCCATGGAATTATGGCGAGCCACGCAACATTCAATTTGGTATTGAATTCTCTTTTTGATTTTGATAAATAGAAATACAGGAGAAATAAATGACTAAATCATTACAATTAATTTTGATTATTGTGCTCTCCATTTGTTATGCCGTTGATACTTCTGCGCAATGGGTTCCTTATGTCCCGGGTCATTATAAACCGAGCAAAGAAAGAGGTGATGTAACTCAAAGAGTCAAAGGACAGATGGAAGGAAATCAAATTAGAACAACCATCTTTAATTTCGCTTTTACAGGTCGCGAGGGAGGACAATTTCCCTACTCTGTTCAAACACCTTATGAATGGCCAAAAAACACTGGCGAAGTTTATCTCGCTCTGGAAGCCCTTATGATGGGTGCTGAAGTAACTGATAACAAAGGTGTTATTCGGCATATAATGGATGTGCCCGATTTTCGTCAATCACAAGCAGGTAAAAGTTGGAATCTTGAACCTGTCACTGGATATCACGCCGATAAAGGAGATAAATCAGAAATTGCTACGAGTGTAGATGCAACAACCTGGCCATCTTTCTGGCCCGATAGAACGAACGACAAAATAGATCCTGGATGGCGTGGTTCATGGAATGGTTATTTCGGAAAAAATATTTTTAACGCCGATCAAGAAATGTATTATCACGCTTCGGATGATAACTACGATCGTTATCAGGATTATTTTCCTGATAGCACAGACCTTAGAAGAAAAGGATTAGGAATTGTTGTTGAATCCAGAACTCTTGCCTGGTCGCAAGTATTGGTTGAAGATGCTTTATATCTTCTCTTCCAAATTAAAAACGATGGCACTAAAGATATTCCGAAGTTTGGCGTTACAATGTGGCATGCCGATTTTGTCGGCGGAAATCCTGATGCACAAGAGAATATTTCCGAATACGATATTTTAAGTGCAATTGCTTTTTCACGAACAAGATCTAATAGATCAGCGGAATTTGGCAACGACCCTGTGGGAATTGTTGGAGTTACATTCCTGGAAACACCTGGCAATGCTCATGATAGAATTGATAACGATGGGGACAGCCCAGAGATTGGTCCAATTGTATCTGCCGATATGCTTGTTGGTGAAATTCCCGATAATGGAATTGATGATAATGGTAATGGACTTATAGATGAAAACCAAACTCACATTCCGTTCGGAACTCAAAAAGGTGTTGTCTATGCTGATGGAATTGCACAACCGCTAAAACCAGGATGGGTTTCATCACGTATAAGACCATTTCATGTTGAAGCGAACAGTCCGGTTGTAACACAAGCAATGATTGATCTTGCCGGTTCCGACCCCGGACATAATCCATGGAAATTATGGCCGCCTCCTGATAATTTCCAGAACGGCCAAGTTTGGTTGATTGAGGTAACGCAAGACAAATTAGGATTGCCTTATAAAGACAACATTGATAATGATGGCGACGGGGAAGTTGGCAGTCCCACAATAACACAAGCAATGATAAATCAAGCAGCTACGGATGCACCGTTTTATAGATACAGAGTTAATGATAAAATAATTTTATACAATGTAATTCAGAAAACATTAGGGCAAAAATATGCGGATGGAATTGATAATGATAATTACGGAGATATTGATGAAGGAATTGATGAAGGTATTGATGTTATGATTGATGAATCAAGAGATAACGGCATTGATGATGATTATGATTGGGATATTAATCGTGACGATGTTGGTCTTGATGGAGTTCCAGATACCGGAGATTTTGGCGAAGGTGATGGACGGCCTACTTCCGGTGCAAGATTTGGTTTACCAGGAGAACCAAATATAGATGTTACAGATACACATGAAACCGATAGAATTGGTATTACGAATGCACAATATCAAGCCGCGGGAAGTTTGAACATTCAAAGCGATGCGACTATGTGGTTTGACTATATGATACCGGGTAAATTCTATGACCCGCAGTTGATTCATGCGGCTGACTATGATCTTTTTGTTTCATGCAGTTTATTTCCGTTGAAATCCGGACAGACTGAACCATTCTCTGTTGGAATTGTTCTAGCTAATGCCCCTGTAAATGATCCCGATGGAACATTAAGAAAAAATGAAATTTTGAAAAAAAGAGTTAGAGTTCAAGAGACTTACGATAATGATTATAGATTTGCAAGCGCCCCGAATACTCCAACACTAACTGCAATTCCTGGTAATAATAAAGTTACTTTATACTGGGACGGTATTGCTGAAAATTCATTCGATACGTATCTTGATAGAATAGGAGGAGATGGGCATAACTTTGAAGGTTACAGAATTTATAGAGCTTCAGATCCTGCATTTATTGATGCGGCAGTAATTACAAATGGAACCGGCAGCAGACAATTCAAATTGCCAATTGCTCAATTCGATATTAAAGATGGCATAAAAGGTTACGACCCTGTTGGAATAGAAGGAATTCATTTTTGGATGGGAGGTGATACGGGCTTACTGCATACGTTTGTTGATTCAACTGCTAAAAATGGATTTACTTATTATTATGCAATTACTTCTTATAGTAAAGGTTATGCCGCCGGACAGATAGTTCCATCCGAATGTCCTATAAGAGTTAGCTTACAAGCAGATGGCAGCGTTAAGCTTGGTTCAAACGTTGCTCGTATTACACCTAATGCACCTGCTGCAGGTTATGTTGCGCCAACTTTAGGAAATGTAACTCTTGTTCAGGGGTCAACTTCTGGAAAAGTAAGTTATAATATTATTGATGTAAATAAAATTAAAGACGGGCATGTTTATACTTTAACATTTGAAGACACGGTTAAAGTATCTACAAAATTCGGTCAGCCTGATACGCTAACCACAAAAAATTACACTCTCAAAGATTCAACTGCAAACGTAATCCTAATTAACAAAAACACAAACTTCAGCACAAGTTACGAGCAACCTTTAGTTGATGGGTTCAGACTTCAATTTCAAAATGAAACTCGTGTTGAACTTGATAGGGCAAAATCTTTATGGAACGATCCCAAGATCGTAACTTATTCATTTGAAAAATTTGTTTTCACTGGTGGACTTAAAGGTGAGGAAAGACCAAACGATTATAGAATTGAATTTGGCGATGTTGGTTTTGGAACATCTACAGCAATAACTCTTAATGGAAGACCCTTCCCATCTAAACCGGTTAACTTCAAAGTTTTCAATGAGAGCACTCAAAAATATATTTCTTTTGGATTTTTAGAAATTGATGGAACTGATGGCATCCTTTCAGTTAATGGAGCTTACAGGGATAGAGTTATTTTTCTGGAACCGGGTTATACCTGGTGGTTTTATTTAGTGGATACACCGGATTCAACTCTTGGAACAAGATTACCGAAATCCGGCGACAGGATTGAACTAAAACTTAAGAAACCATTTCTATCCAGTGATAAGTTCAGATTTGTAGCTCAAAGTCCAAAAATAGATTTGGAAAAAGCAAAATCAGATCTTGATAATATTAAAGTTGTACCAAATCCATATGTTGGAAGCGCCGTATGGGAACCAAGAAATCCATATAATAGCGGACGAGGTCCACGTTCGTTGCATTTTACACACTTGCCTGCTAAATGTACAATCAGAATTTTTACTGTCAATGGCGAATTAGTTAGTGTGCTTGATCATGACAGCCCGCTTGGCGATGGTTCAGAAAACTGGAATATGCTTACCAGAGATAATCTCTCTATTTCTTATGGTGTTTATGTTTATCAAATAGATGCGCCGGGCATTGGAGCAAAAATTGGCAAGTTTGCAGTAATAAAATAAACCAGAGGTTTATGAATAATTGTAACCTGCTAACATTAAGCAGAATGGATGAAAAAATTTAAGGAGTTAGTCGTGATAAATAAAAAACTATTATTGATTGTGATTATGACTGCGGTATTTTTTGCTTCTGTCCATGCTCAGCAAGTCACAAAAACCGGTACATCCGCGGCAAAATTCTTAAGCATTGGAATAGGACCAAGGGCAAATGCGATGGGAGGTGCATACAGCTCAGTTGCAAATGATGCATCTGCAATGTATTGGAACCCCGCCGGGATTTCAAATGTTACCGAGATACAAACTATTTTCACTTATACCAAAATGTTTGCAGATATCAATGTGAATTTTATTGGTTGTGTTCTTCCAATAAACGGCATTGGTGCGGTTGGTTTTAGTGTAACTGCAATGAATGTTGGTGATATGGAAGTTACAACAGAACTTTATCCAGAAGGTACTGGTGAAAAATTTTCTGCAGGCAGTTATGCTTTTGCTATTTCTTTTGCGCGCAACATAACCGAAGATTTTGCAATGGGCGCAAATATAAAATATGTGCGAGAAAATATTTATAATTCCTATTCGGACGGTCTTGCATTTGACATCGGAACAATCTTTAAGACACCTTTTTTGGGTGTCCGGTTTGCAAGCAGCATTTCTAATTACGGTTCAAAAATGCAGATGGGCGGACAGGATCTTCTTGTTCGTCAGACAGCCGATCCAACAAGGTCAGGCAGCAATAACACTCTCGATGCTAATTTAGCAACGGATCAATTTGAATTGCCTCTTCGTTTGCAGATTGGTTTATCACGCGATTTTCAAATTCTTGATCAACACAGATTAACAATTGCAATTGATGCTACACATCCGAACGATAACAATCAATTTGTAAATGTTGGCGGTGAGTTATCACTCTTCAATGATTTGGTATCATTCCGCGGCGGTTATAAAACCTTATTTCTGAAAGATTCTCAGGAAGGTTTAACGCTCGGTGCTGGTATTAAATATGAGGGTCTTAAATTCTTTAAGATTGCAATTGATTATTCATTTCAAAAACTAAAATATTTAGACAACATGCACAGTTTTGGAGTAATGTTAAGTTTTTGAACTTAGATTGAAAATGTATAAATTCCATTTAGGAAATGGAAAATCCATCAAATAAATCAATGGAGACACAATGAAAAAACATGTATTACTATTTGTAGTTTTATTCTTAGGGGCATGGGTTACTACTTTTGCACAGACTTTTAATGTTGTTTTCAAAGTTGATATGTCTGTTCAAATTAAAAAAGGTACATTCAACCCTGCCGCGGATAAGATTCAAGCGAAAGGTGATTTCAATAGCTGGGGAGCTACTGATATGGCCAAGCTTGCGGCTCCTCAGGACAGTATTTATTCTGCTACTATAGCTTGTGCTGCGGGTGTTGCTCATTATAAGTTTTATTTCAAACACGGAACAACTGATGTTTGGGAAAGTGACCAAGCTGCTACAGCTTCCCATAACCGCGAAACTAATATTACTGCAGCGGTTACACTTCCAAAAGTATGGTTCAATGATGAAGTAATGCCTTCCGGTCACGCCGCAGCTGTTACATTCAAAATTGATATGCGGATTCCTTTCAAGCAGAAATTATTAACTACCGGTCACGTTTACATTGCCGGTGATTTAAATGGCTGGAGTACTACTGCAAATGCGTTAGCCGGTCCTGCCGCTGATTCAACTTATTCCGCTACTATTTCAATCAATTCTGCTCAGCTCATTCATTGGAAAGTATTATACGGTGATAAAAACGGAAATACTCAATGGGAAGGTAGTTTTAGTACAACTTCTACAAACAGAGAGGATTGGATTGTTGACGGTCCGCAGAATATTAGTAAATTCTGGAACGATACCGATCCATCAGTAACACTTAAAGATGGTGCACTGACCTTCCAAGTTGATATGAGCACAATGTATGAATTAAGGATGTATAATCCTGCTACTGATTCTTTAAGAATACGAGGAAGTTTTAACGGTTGGGGTGATGGCGATAAATCAAGAGCATTTATGAATCAAGATCCGCTTAGCCCAAACAATTTCTTCTTAAGTGTTGGTTTTGTTGCAGAAAAAGTTACTGCAGATGAGTTATATAAATTTAGAATGGCCAAGAAAACCGTTACCGGAATATGGGCTGTTGCAGGCGGGGATGCTCAGTATGAAAGACCATTCTCAACTGGTGGTGGAAACCGTGTAACTCAATTCGCCGGTCAAAATAACCAGTTTACAGTACCTGCTACTTTATATTTCAATGATATTTACCCTGCATTTGTAATTCCAAGCGGAAAAACAATAACTGTTAACTTTGCAGTTGATATGTCCAACGCTCTGGATCCTGCAAAAGTGCCTATCACATTTGATCCTGCAGTTGATACTGTTTATTTGGTTTGCGGACAGTCTGCATGGGCAGCAGCAATGGGTGGTAATGGCACAAATGTTTGGAAAGAAGATGGCGATAGAGTACTAAAATTAGCTAAGTCAACCGGAAATATCTGGATAGGCTCAATCACAGTTGGTGCAGGCGGTTTCAATGGATTCATGTACACTTATGAATTTGGACATAAAGCTGATGGCACTTTACAGAAAGAAGGAACAGGGTTTTCTAATTGGGCAAGAAGAGTAAGATATGTTCCAATGACCGGCTCAAGAGCATTTGTTCAGCCATATACAGCAAAAGTTGATCAGTGGACGAGAGACGAAGTTAAACCAAGCACCGAATATGAACTCTGGCCAACCGGTTTAAGTGATGTTCAAGATTTGGGTACAGGTATTCCAACAACTTTCGACCTGAAACAAAACTATCCAAATCCATTCAACCCAACAACAACAATCAGATTCTCATTACCGTCTGATGAATTGGTTAGCTTGAAGATTTATAATGTTCTCGGTCAACAAGTTGAAACCCTTATTAATAAAAGCATGAGAGCAGGTTCTTATAATGTAGATTTCAATGCATCTAAATTAAGCAGCGGTGTTTACTTCTATAGAATCGAAGCTGGTAATTATAATATCACGAAAAAAATGTTATTACTGAAGTAATTATCTGGAAGTAGATTTGGAAAAAGCCGAACTGAATAAGCTCGGCTTTTTCTTTTTAAAAAGAAAAGGTTACTTTCTAATTTCTTGATTCACACGACTAATTTATTTTCAATACATTTTTCAACTGCTGCAACAGATTTTGTGCACCGGGATAGTATGGATCCAACTTCAAAATTTTTGTAATCATATCATAACTTTTCCTATAATCTTTATTCAAAGCATAAGCACCGGCAAGGTTGTAAATCGTCTGGTTGTCATTTGAGTTAAACGAATAACTTTGTTCCAAATATTTAATAGCGGATTGAATTCGGGATTGATTCAAATCAATAGTACCCAGCCATTTAGTCGAGAAATCATTTGGTTGAATCTGATATCGTTTTAAAAGAATTTTATAGGCATTACCGAAATCTTTTCTGTTCATAAAATCCAGTGCAAAACCATCAATGAATTTGTAATAGTCTACAATTATCGGATATTGATAAAGGAGTATTTCTATTTCATGTAAGAACTCATCAATTTTTCTTTCCTTGAGACATCTTTCAACAACTTTTTCATGACATTCCGCCCAGCTAAGTCCTTCTATAACAACCTTAAACGCGAGAGAATCTTCAAAGGTCTTAGGGGCAAGAAGAATGTTAGCTGCAATTTTATTTTTAGGGTCAATATAAGGCCAATCGTTTTTCAGGTATTTTATTCTATAGGCAGCGATTGTGGAATCAATTTTAAAAAATGGGAAGCTTGCAAGTGTTGTACTGTCTTGTTTCTCAAATGGTATTGAAGAGGCGGCATTTTTTGGTAAGTATTTCATTTTTGTCATCTTTTCATAAAACAGTTTACCCATTAATTGGTATCCTTGAAGAGTCGGATGAAGATGATCGGTCATTAAATTATTTCCTACAATTCCGTTAGGACTCGAAGCATTGAAAACAGAATCAACATCAATAATGGGAATATTGTATTCCTTACCAAACTTTTTTATTGTTTTGTTAATTTCTTCAGGCGCTCTAAAACGAAGTGCATCCAAATCCTTTGCAAAACGGAATAACGAATCTGCCGTTTTGTATTTACCTAAACTGTAATCTGATTGTGCTTCATCAAAAACTTGTTCTGCCGGTGGATATTTTCCGCTCTTTACAGAAATAAATGGTTTCTGATCTTTCAAATTACTCGTTAGTGTCCCGATCATAATAGGTACATTTGCTTGCTTTACGATTTCAATTACGTCGTGCATATTATCTGAAAATTGAGCGAGCCCTTGTTTGTAATTTTCCGAATTAAATTCAATGTACTGTTCCTTTGCCATGCGGGACATAAGAGTGCCGCTTTTTGTATTCGCATCAGTTGAAGAAAATAATTCCATACACCATTGAATGAAATTTTTGACTAGTTGAGTAGTTTTAAATCTATTGAGGTAAAGAACTAAATTTATAAATGTTCTTGAGTTACCAAAAGATTCCAACGATCCAATACCAAGAGCGCCGTAATATTCATTATGCCCGGTGTAGATTAAAATTAAATCTGGGCTCTCTTCTAAAACTCCAGGTATAAAATCACGAATGGTATAACTATTAACAGCAGTAAGACCGATGTTAATAATTTCAATTTTATTGTTTGGGTAAGCAAGCTCTAATCTTTTGCGAATGTATCGAGAGAAAGAACCGAGCGGCATAAAAGGATATCCGGCAGCGCTGCTTTCGCCAAGAACAAAAACACGAAACGAGTTAGGTTTCTTTTCTTTATCAAACACATCTTCAATTGATGTCGGAACGTTTTTAACCGTGGAAAAGTAACGATGTGCGACTTCTGAATTTAAAATGAGTTTGTCCTCAGTTATAGATGACCACATGGAAAGATCGTTTCCGTAATGAAAAATTCGGAGACAAACTTCGAGCAGAACAAAAAATATGACGGGAATTAAAACTAATATGATGTAAAAATAGACTGGAGCTTTCTGAACCGATCTCCACTCGTTATATTTTTTTACTTCTTCGAGAGGAACATTTAATTCTTTTGAAATCTTTTCAGCAGATAATTTTTTTCGGTTCTTTTCTATAAATTTGATCTGCATTTTTGTAAGCGCCAAATGATCTCCGGGCTATTTTGTAAATAAAAATAAACAAAAATGTTTAATGGTGGAAGACGAAATCCTTGACTGAAATTAATTTTATGATTACACTTTGTATGTAAATAGTAATAATAGTTTAGGTAAATAGATGAGCAAGCTTTCCACATTGGGTCAGCTCTGGACTTTCCTCCGCGAGCGAAAAAAATGGTGGCTAATGCCAATTGTTTTCTTTCTAATCCTTCTTGGGGGATTGATAATATTGACTAAAGGTTCAGCTTTGGCGCCGTTTATATATGCTATCTTCTAATACAGTGAATAAAAGATTAGTAAACCTTCTGCGTCTTCTTCTTTTTATCATCGTATTAACCTGTTATTCTTCTTTCGCTCAAGACAAAGGAACAATTCGAGGTGTTGTACGAGACTCTACCACTTTAGAATCATTGCCGTACGGCAACGTTTATATTAAAGAGTTAAATGTTGGTTCATCTACAAACAACAGAGGGTATTTTGTTATCAGATCATTACCTGCAGGCAGAAGTTACACGCTAGTTACATCGTATGTCGGTTACAAAACGAAACAATTACATGTTGAGACAAAAGCAGGCGAAGTCACTGATATAAAAATAGATCTCGCTCCGTCAAGCATTCAGATGAAAACGATCGAGAAAGTTGAGTATCTCGGCAAGCACGAAAACCTTACCGATATAAGCAAAACAGTTCTTACACCTAAGGAACTTGAGACTATTCCTAAAAGTGTTGAGACAGATGTATTAAGATCGCTTGCATCGTTACCCGGTGTTCAATCTACAAGCGATGTTTCGGCAAAGTTCAATGTGAGGGGCGGAGAGTCCAATCAAAACTTAATTCTCTTAGATGGTATGCCGGTCTATTATCCGTTTCATGCAATCGGTTTATTCAGCGTGATGGATCCAGACATAATTAACAGTGTCGAATTCTTCCGCGGGGGTTTTCCTTCAAAGTATGGAAGAGCAATTTCTTCCGTGCTGAACATTACCACAAAAGACGGCGATAAAAATAAATATGATGCAAAACTCGGCGCAAGCTTTTTATCTGTTAAAGGAATGATTGAAGGACCGATTCCCGACGGGTCGTTCTATATTTCCGGAAGAAAAAGTTTATCAAATGAAATTCTCAAGAAGTTTGTTAACAATAACGATCTTCCGGTAGATTTCTACGATCTCGCTTTCAAATTAAATTATGCAAATCCGGTTTTCTTCTCTGGTTCAAAATTTACTTTTCAAGGATTGACAAGCCAGGATAATCTCATATATTCTGATCCGCATCAGCCGGATTACAGCTGGTCGAACAGTGACTGGGGTTTTCATGTATTCACAGTAGGCGAAGTTCCGTTGTTCTTAGATTTTGGGATTACACTAAGCAAGTATAAAAACGAAATTATTCCGAAGCTTAGCGGATTAAAACCAAAGTCGAATGAAGTAAGCGATTTTACTATGACCACAGATTTCACATACATATTGGATAATAAAGATGAAATTAATCTTGGTCTGGATATAAAGTCTGTTACTACACAACTATTCTTGCAAAGTAATCTCGATTTCCGAACCGATGTTGGTTCCGACGGAATAGGTTCCAATGCATATCTAAATTATAAATTTCTTAGTCTTTCTAATTTTACGTTGGACGTGGGGACGCGCTTAAATATAAAAGACATTGCTGCCAAAGGAGTATTTGCGGAACCACGCGTCAATGTAAGTTATATGTTTACACCCGAGCTGATTGCTAAAGCGGCGTTCGGAGTTTTTCAGCAAGAGTTAACTACGATCGAAGATGAGAGAGAAGTACTATCGTTATTCGATCCGGTAGTGATAGTTCCATCGTATCTAACCAAAACAAGGGCTGAGCATTATATTTTCGGAATCGCTTCCAAATTATCCGATTACATTTCAGTGAATGTTGAAAGTTATTACAAGAAGATTAATGCTGCGCCAACACTAAATGAAAATAAAACAAGGTTCGATGAGCCGGATCTTTTGCTTAGCACCGGGGAATCTTACGGCGGCGAATTACAAACAAAATTTAATTCCGATCTGATAGATGTTACATTGGCTTATACATTGAGTTGGGCGTTTAAGGAAGTTGATGGCGTAAGATATTCACCGCGTTACGACTCCCGGCATAATCTAAATATTTTGGCAACGATCAAATTGCCGTACGATTGGCAGTTCAGCGCAAACTGGGTCTATCACTCAGGATTCCCTTATACTCAGCAAGCGGGCTACTATGATAAGTTGTCGTTGAATGATTTCTTTAACGACTACAAAATCTATGTACTGTTATTTCCGATCACTTTATTTGGTGCAAAAAACTCTGCAAGATTACCTGATTATCACAGATTGGATTTAAGTTTATCGAAGAAACTTAATTTTGATTTTATGAAAATGGATCTGGATATAAGCGCTGTCAACGTATACAACCGTAAAAATATTTTTTACTTTGAACAAAACACCGGCAAAATTGTAAACATGCTTCCTTTTCTTTTAACGGCAACTGTCAAGGTAGAGTTATGAAAAAAACAACATATTACTTAGTAATACTTGCTTTGACAGGTTTATCAATCAGTTGCGAGGAAACTTTTTCCCCAAAAGGTGAATTGCAGAATAAGTATTCCATTAATCTCATCTTAAGAAGTGATACTACGTTTCAGACGGCTTACATTTCCAAAGCTTACGACGTACAAGGATTCGATCCTCAAAAGTTAACAACAGATCCGGCAGTTGATGGAGCGGTCATTTCGCTCAAGTATTCAGATTCGCCAAAGCAGTATTTTTTCAGAGATACTGTTGACAACGGAAATATTAATACAAGATTCAACACTCCGGCAAAATATTATTACATCAAAAATTTTAGACCGGTTTACGGTAAACAAATTGAGTTAAATGTTGCATTGCCGGATGGACAGAAACTTTTATCAGTCACAAATGTACCGGAAGGAATTTATTTTGATGAAGCCAAAACTCTTCCGTTCCTTCCCGGCCCATTTATCGGGAACGATACGGTATATATAAACGTGGTTTGGAAAAACAGCAATTCCAACACCGCGAAGACTGCAAGGGCATATTTAAATTATTACCACAAAGAACTCAATGGCGATACGGTGGGATTTGTAAAGAGGGTTCCAGTTGCAATGGACATTTCCGGGAGCGATACTTCTTATGTTATGAGTAAGAGCGTATTTGAGAATAAGGTACAAATACCAAGAAAATTATTAGATATAGCATTAAGGCAAATCTCGGCGGGAGATTCTAAAAAAGGAAGGTACTTAATAGGTACTCTTAATGTAGAGATCATGGTGTTAGACGACAATCTTTCAAAATATTTTTCGTCGGAACAATTTTTCAATTACGGATTCACAGTGAGAAACTTTCCCGCCGATTTTACAGACATAACCGGCGGCTTCGGATTTTTCGGGTCATACTCTTACACAAAAAGAGTAATCCAATTCGATCCGAAATATCTGATTAGCGCTTACGGTTATCTCGGCTATCAGAAATAAAATTCTATTCGCTTTTTAAAATCATTATCTGATACGGTTTTAATTCAAAATTAAAATTTCCTTTAACCGGCCTGATCATATTTCCGTTAATCAAATCCGTATAAGAATTATTATCTAACATGAATTTATTTTTTACTAAAGAAATTTTGTTTGGTGACGAGTTATTATTTAGAATGATGAAGATCTTATCACCCTTGAACTCACGAGAGAAACCGAGAATTTTTTTATTCTCATCAATTACGTTAAACTTAATATCACCAAGGGCTAATACTTTATTTTGCGTTCTGATAGCGATAATTTTTTTGTACCAATCAAAAATATTTTTATCAAACTCAACTTCATCTTTTACACGCGGCAATCCGAAAGGATGATTAGTTTCAGTATCATAATTTAATTCAGGCCACACCATTGGTTTACGGCAATCAGGATCATCTCCGCCCCACATTCCGGCTTCATCGCCATAGTAAACTTGTGGTGCACCCGGAAGCATAAACTGTAAACCTACAACCAGCTTTTGTTTTAATCTCTCTTGATCTGTTGGTTTTCGCACATCATAATTTTTATTGTTGGATGGATTGCCGTCATGGTCATACCACAAATCGGGGTTCACGATCATTGAAGAAACACGTTCAACATCGTGGCTGTCGAGCAAATTCATCATCACATAATTATTTTCTATAGGATATTTTTTGTAAAGTGTGTTCAATGAATCAATGAATCCTTGGGGTCCTATCTGGTCTTTCTTGTTGAGAACAAATTCTTTGAGTGCACGAGCAAAACGATAATTCATTACAGCATCAAACTCGTCGCCATGCAACCATGGTCCGGCATCCATCATTTTATCTTTCTGCCAATCGTCCCAGAAAATTTCTCCTACAATGTAAGCATCAGAATTAATTTCCTTAACCCATGTTCTAAAAGTTTTCCAGAAATTATGATTCACTTGTTCGGCAACATCGAGCCGCCAGCCGTCAATTCCATCCGAAGGATTTCCGTTGGGCTCCATCCATCGTTTAATGATTGCATGAATATGTTCTTTTGGCCCGGATACAATTCCGTTTTCATCTTGACGGAATCTCGGTAGATCTTTTATACCAGCCCAGCCCTCATAATCGAATTCATTTTTAGGCGTGTTTGGATCGTCCCATGATTTTATTACGAACCAATCTTTGTGTTTTGACTTCTGCTGATTCTTAACTACATCTTTGAAAGCCCAGAATGTTGTTCCCACATGATTGAAGACACCATCAATGATAATTTTTATTCCACGTTTATGACATTCACTGATAAGTTTTAGAAAAAGTTTGTCTGCTGTTGTCCATTTCCAGGTTGAAGAATCATCAGGATTTTCTTGCGTCCAGAGTTCTCTATCCTTTTCGGGATTCGGACCAAAATTATTATCAATGTGATGATACATTGAAGCATCATATTTATGCAAAGATGGCGATTCAAAAATTGGGTTAAGATAAATTGCATTTATACCAAGTTGCTTTAGGTAATCAAGTTTATTTAAGATGCCTTGTAAATCGCCGCCATATCTTCTAACACCGGCATTCCAATAAAAATCATGACCGTCTTTTACTTCCCATGGCTGTAGCTTATACCAATCAGAAGTCCAAGGATGAATCTGCCATCCTGCAGGTACGTCGTAAGGCCAGCCGCCTTCTAAATCGATCGGTTTAGGATCGTTGGATTTATCTCCGTTGAAAAATCTTTCCGGAAAAATTTGGTACCAGATTGCTTGTTTAGTCCATGCCGGGACTTTAATTATATGTTGTGAATTAACGATAGTATTAATGGAAATAATAATTAGAAATAGATAAACGATAAATCTTTGTAATGACATTATAACCTCAGAAATAAATGATTCGATAATTAAATATATTGAATAACATGTATGAATAAAATTTTTTTGACATTATTGCGGAAATGGAGAAATAAAATTTTTTTTCTTATTGTTGTGAGCGTTTTTTAAGAAAATGTATTTAGAACGGAGAGTTGGTCCCGCAGGGCGGGATAAACTTCGTCCCCGCATACGGGGTAAAGGTTGCTTGTCCCGCTTTGCGGGAAATGCAGCGGTAGAATATGTATTCTGTTTATATTCTTGAAAGTAATAATTCGAATAGACATTATATAAGTTGTTCTGATAATGTGGAACGAAGATTAGCGGAACATAATAAAGGTAAAGTTTCATCTACAAGAGCATTCGTGCCTTGGAAAGTTGTTTACACTGAAGTCTTTGAAAATAAATCTCAAGCTTTTAGCAGAGAAAAAGAAATTAAATCTTATAAGTCAGGATTTAAATTCAAAGAATTAATAAAAACGGAGAGTTGGCAGAGTGGTTGAATGCGGCGGTCTTGAAAACCGTTATAGATGCAAGTCTATCCGGGGTTCGAATCCCTGACTCTCCGCCAAGAAAAATAAAACCTCGATTATAGCAAATGAATGCTGTTTTCGAGGTTTTTGTTTTCTAGAGGGGTCTGCCTAGACGTGTCCATATTCAATATTCCATCCGTCTCTATTTTTGACTGAATATTAAAATAATTATTGTTTCAATCAGTGATAAGGACGAAAAATTTCGAGAAGTACTAACATAAATTTGTCAAAAAATTATTGTCTTGTTACAGTTTTAGTCGAAAAGAATATAACCTTTGGTCGATCAGCGAAGATTTTTAACGCAGATTAAAATTAAAGAATTAATTACGCAACTTTCCTAAAGTAGAAGTTATGCAATCCATTGGCAACAGCAACTTTCTCAATCTTGCCAATTACATGAACAATTCTTGATTCGGGAGAATCTTTATTCAACCCAAGATGAGTTCGTTGATGATTGTAATAACGAAAATATTCTTTCAGAAGCTTACGAAGATGATTTTCATTTATTACAACTAGATGATCAAGAAACTCTCTTCTAATACTATCAATAACTCTTTCAACATATCCATTCTGCCATGGTGATCGATATGCAGTAACAATTTCACGAACACCAAAGTCTGAAACACTTTGTTTAAATAAATTACCAAATCTACAGTCACGATCTCTAATCAAGTATTTAGGAATATCAGAATCATAAAATGCATTCTTAAGTTGTTGTGTAGCCCATTCAGAAGTTGGATTAGCAGTAATATTAAAGTGAATAATCTTTCGTCTCCCATGAGAGAGAAAGACTAAAACATGTAACAACTTGAAATTAATAGTAGGGACACAAAAGAAGTCGATTGAAATAATTTCAGAGACATGGTTTTTAAGAAAAGTTTTCCAACGTTGTCCAGTTTTATTATACTTATCCTTCGGAGTATATCTCCAAACAGTCACTTGCGAAATATCATAACCGAGTTTTAGAATTTCTCCGTGTATTCGAGGTACACCCCACATTGGATTCTCGGTTGCAATCCTTTTAATGAGTTCAATTTGTTCTATCGGAACCTTTGGTCTTCCTGAATAATTCTTACTTTTCCATCGCAAATAAATATTAAAACCTTTTCTGTGTCATCTGATAACTGTTTCTGGTTTAATGATGATTAGACTATTTCGCCACTTACAGAAGATTTTTCGAATGAATAGGAAGAAGAGCTGATCACGCTTTCTCATATGGATTCTCTTTGAGGATCTGCTTAAGATTTCAAGTTGTTTTCTAAGAAAGATTATTTCCAATTGTAGTTGTGTTCTTGATTTGAAGAGGCCAAGTAAAAAACATAATAAATATTTAAGCATAATGAGCCTGACAAGTTAATTCTCGGAGAGCAAAAATATGGCTTTTCGATTTGAAAGATTGATTTTTTGATGGACGGGATTTTGAAAAGCCACAAAGCTGAATAAGATAAGCCTCGGAATAAGAGGCTATTTTTTAAAAATGACATTTGGACATGTTGACAAAACTAATTTTGTTGTGGTTCCCGACACAACCTAAACACCTCAAGTGTTATTATTCTCCTAATCATACCAGACTTTACTAATTGATAGATTTAATTTTTTATTTTATTTTGCAATTGTAACAAAGACAAACTCACAATGGGTCATCAATTTCAATATATCTTTTCCTCTCAGCTCTCGCGAATTATTAGTCGTAAAATTTAATATAAATAAAAACTAATAGTATTCCTTTTTCTGTCTGGATTGGGCTTGCACAATAATTTGTGAGCCAAAATTTAGTCCGATATCTCTAATTTGTAGGAAGGATGATAGTAGTATAGCTCGGCCAGTCCGAATAGAACATCTGAGATAAGTCAAGATAAAGTTCTTTGCTTTTAAAAGGAGGGTTACTATGAAACGATCATGCTTTTTAGTGATTTCAATTATTTTGATATTACAATTCGGAAACAATACTTGTACTGTAGCACAAACATTCGATTTGAATCCAGTTCATGCAATAATAACAAATAATCTAACAATAGATATTCTGGGAATGATTACCATGCCAGGAATTACTGACCACGCCGGAAATGGTTCTCTTATCAGCGCTGCGTTGTACTTAACCAATGCAGATTTGCCATATCCTTCAAATGATCCAAGGCAGAACCAAGTAGCAATTATAGTAGCTGATTTTTATTTACAAGTGGGCACTACGTATGAATATAGAGCAACAGTAAACGGAAATCTTCTACCAGCTGGTAATTATAATTTTTGTTATCGGTATACAATTAATGGGACATCATATTTGGGAGGCGCTCAAGGTGATCCGGGGTATTTTCATGTAGGGATATTATCTGTTATTACTTCAGTTGAGAATTTGAAGGAAATACCAGTTAGTTATATGTTATCACAAAATTACCCAAATCCGTTTAATCCAAGTACAATTATAAATTATCAGTTACCTATTGCAGGTTTTGTTTCACTTAAAGTTTATAATGTTTTGGGAAAAGAAGTTGCAATACTTGTAAATGAATATAAGCAGGCTGGAAATCACTATTCAACATTTAGTATAACGAATAATTCAATTTCAAGCGGAGTTTATTTCTATAAGTTAACAACCCCAAACTTCTCAGACACAAAAAAATTAGTTATAGAAAAATAAGTTGAGTTTGAAATGAAAAAAATATTTCTACTTCAATTGACAACTGTAATTTTTTCATCTTATTTTAATTTAGAAGCACAATGGGTACAAACAAATGGACCAACAGGAGCTCAAATAACTTGCTTTGCCGCAAGCGGGAACAATCTTTATGCTGGTACAAATTCCGGTAAAATCTATCTTTCAACTAACAATGGAATGAATTGGAATATTACCACTACAACATTATCTAGTGACAATATCTCCCATGTGTATTCTCTATCTGCAAGCGGGAGTACTTTACTAGCCGGAACAGATAGAGGAGTTTACATTTCACACAATTACGGGGCCACATGGATACACCTCGGACTTACTCAACGCGATGTAGGCTCGGTTTACATCTATGGGGGTACTTTGTTTGCAAACATCAATCATTATAATACTGAAGGCGGACTATTTCATTCCACAGACAACGGAAATAGTTGGACTCCAGATAGTGTTAGAGTTGCTATTTGGGATAGCACTGGGATTTTTAACATCATACATGAATCAATATATAGTCCTGCTTTTACAGAATACAGAGGCGGTCTTCTAGCAGGTGGTGGATCCCAATATCTTCATCTGAAATTATCATTCTCCACAGATAATGGTATGAGTTGGGTTGCCTATCCATCTCCACCATCCCAACCAGGCAATATTTCGTCTCTTGCCGTACAAGGTTCAAATGTCTACGCTGCATGTTTAGGTGATGGAGTTTATCTTTCGTGGAATCCTATTGTTCCGGATTATTTTTTTTCAGTGAATAATGGATTAACGTACAGCAGCAATGTTCGAGCACTTGCATGCAGTGGAGGCCCAATATTAGCAGGTACTTATGGAGGCGGAATCTTTCGTTCGGATAATGGCTCCAGTTGGTATTCTTGTAATTCTGGTTTGACAAATCTTTATGTAAATGCACTTATCTATAACGGGGAAAATTTATTTGCTGGTACAAACAGCGGGATTTTTCGTTCTACAAATAATGGATTAAACTGGACATCTGCGAATTCAGGAATTTTCGCATCTGTGTTATCATTAACTCAACTTGGGAATAAACTTTTCGCGGGTACCGAACATTGCGGTACCTTTGTTTCAACAAATGATGGAATTGGCTGGAACAAATTAAATAGTGTTTCTTTAGAGATACCTTCTTATCCGGGTTTTTCTTTCACACTAGATAACGTAAGCGTCAACTCATTGGCATGGTCATCAAACAGTGTGACCGGTAGTATTTTATATGCAGGTATCGATGGTGGTATGGTTATGTCAACTGACTATGGAAACAGTTGGAGCTTAGGTTATTATGGAAATTTTGTTAATTCATTTGCCATTGATCCAAGTAACACTTCTATTATTTTCGCGGGAACTTCTGCGGGTGTTTATTCTAGTATAGATCGGGGAAGAAATTGGAGTGTCAAGGGATTGACCGATACTAAAGTAAATGCTATAGCTGTCAAAGATCAGTTTGTCATAGCAGGGACTTCTAAGGGAATTTATTTTTCAAATGATCCAAGTTTAAGATTTTCTGGAGAGTCAATATATATATTTTGGATTCCGACTTGGAGCGATCCAGTGAGTGCACTCTATATAAGCGGGATCAACATAATTCAGGGAACTTCTTCAGGAGTTCATGTCTCAGTCGACGGCGGTGGAGGCTGGATTGATAGAAATACTGGTTTGATCAATAAAGAATATGTAAAAGCTTTTACAATGAAAGACAACAATCTTTTTGCAGCTACATTCGGTGGTGGTGTGTTTCTTTCAACAAACTTTGGTATTACCTGGAATGGAGTAAATACAGGTTTGAATGAATATGATGTAAGTTCTTTGACAGTAAGCGACAACTTCCTGTATGTGGGAACCTATTGGGGAGGAGTATGGCGCCGTCCTCTATCGGAAATAGTAACATCAGTAAAAAAGGAAAATGAAGAATCCCCGACTAAATTTGAGCTCAACCAAAATTATCCTAATCCATTTAATCCAACAACAAAAATTAAATTTGGCTTACCCGAGACTGCATTAACCCAATTGATAATTTATGACTTACTGGGGAAAGAAATTAAGATTTTGTTTAATATGGAATTAGAAGCGGGTTATCACGAAATTAGTTTTGATGGTTCAAAAATGCCAAGTGGAATTTATTTCTACAAGATTCAAGCAGGAGAATTCATGCAAACTAAAAAAATGATACTGTTGAAATGAGCTCATGCAGTTTGACAGATACCTTTTTTTATTTTAAGTTGCATCTGCAACAAAGAGTAATCCCACCATGATTCTGCAAATTATAAATATCTTTTCCTATAACCACTCGCGAATTATAAGTCGTAAGACTTTCTATATAACAAAACTTATTATTTCCTTTTCTCGATTAATTTAATTCTGATATCTAAAACGGCGTGTGAGCTAAGAATTCTGCTTGATATCATACTTTAATAGATGGAATGATATCACGCCAAAAAATTGGAAAATGAAACGGAAACAAAGAATATACTGGTAGATAAACAACATCCGCCACATTGTCCGTTGGCGGGTTAATTAATAGTTATGTGCTACATAGTCTAATGCCAAAGGAGGAAATAATGAAAAAATCTTCGTTCTTCATTAAGTTATTCTTGTCTATTATAACCGTTATTGTTATTTACGGAAGCCCAAATCAAAAGACACAAATTCAACAGAAAAACAAAATGCAGAATCAGTCAACCGCTGATAAAATACTTTCGGACACTCTTTTCTTTACTCCATCATTTGCAAAAAATATAAAGAAGTTGGCTAGCATGTCTCCACAGTTTGTGTTTGGCATCCCAGACAAAGATCAACCAAACATAAAAGATATCATCAAGAAGTATGGCAAAGCGGACAAACAAATAAAAATATCGCGTGATGAGTTCTTCATGCAAGCACCACGTGGGGTGAATGATCGTGTTGAGATTTTTCTATTCTATCAGTATGGTTCTTTAGGGTTTGCAATGCCAGTGGACGAGCCTGAACAAAAGGTTAAATATATTCGTTGGAAAAAATCGGAAACAAAATGAACGGCATCGACACGACGGCATTAGTTCATTTTTTTTTCAAATCGGCGAACACGATCACAACGCATATGAGCTGTGCGGCACATAACCAGCTTTTCCACCCGACCGCGTTTTCATTGCGACATCTTTCAGATTTTCGGGTTTGGTGAAAAGTTGGTAATTCTGTTAAACATTTTTCCAATAAATAAATTTGTTGAAAATTATTGACGTTCGTTTTTCAAACCGGAATTTTTTTGTTTGGGGCGGACGGGTGTGTAAGCCGTGAATATATACAACTCGTTTAGAAAAATAATTGAAAGTAAATAATTAGAGAAAACAATGAATTACGAAAAAATAATAATTGTGCATTTCCCAATTCTCATGTTTAAATTGTTCTTAATTTCAATTTTTATTTTTTATGGTTGTCAGACAACCCCTCCTAAATTCCAGGGGAAATTGTTGGCCCAGTTCAATGACAAAATAATTGAAATATCAGAAACTAATTATTCATCAAATATTGAAATAAAAATTATTAAAAGTGAAGTAGTTTGTTCATCTGTTTCACCAGATGAGAGATATCTAATTTTTTCAACAAATATTGAAACCCTTTTAGTTGAATTATCAAAAAACACTGAGCAGAAGTTTTTAAATTACCCAATTAAAGATATAAAATGGTCTCTCAGCGGAAGTATATTTTCTTTTAAGAAAAATTATTTTGGAAAAAGCGAATTCGAAAAAAGTGATACAATATTTATTTATTCATTTCTAAAAAAAGCTTGTGAGGTTGTTCTAATCGGAGAAACAAATACCTACACAAAAAATTTATTGAGTAATCCTATTTACCACATGGGTGACAATTTTGAATTAAATGGAGTTGTTGAGGATATTGTTTGGTTAAGTGATGATCGATTTATTTTTCAAAGAGGCGTCTTAAATTATTTTGTGAATAGTAATGAAACAAATAGGGGGAAAGTTAAATCAAATACAACTTCTTTAGCTTTTTTGAAAAAACCAATGCAAATAATTGATTCAGGGAAAAGATGGTGGGTTAAAGGGCTGAGCAAAGATGCTTCTTATTTGCTTTTATCAAAAACTGCGGATGGTTATGATCCGCACTTTCATGATCAAGTAAGTGATTCATTATTCGTTGTTCCAAGTTTTTCAAACTTTGATAATATTGTGACTAATTCTATTTATTGTAGACTATACGAATATGTTGGGTTTATGCCGGGAACTTCAAAATTATTTTTTGTGGAAGATGATACTAATGAGAAAAATATTATTTTGGTTAACCCACGGACACTAGAGTTTGAGAAAGAGTTTGATATCAAATTTGATGATTATTATCGGTTTGATTTTTTTATGGATAAGAAAAATAAGTTAATTGCTTACAGACAGAATTCATCAATTGTAATTAAGGATATTTATTCCGGTGGTTACATTGATATAACTAACGAAGCACTTCAGTCCAGTCCTCCTAATTATTTTAAATTTTTATGTTGGGTTGACTGAGTACATTGGTGAAAATTATTGGTAACAAAAAAGATGGTATTTTTAAGATGAAAACTGTCTATATCCAAAATCCCGTGCACATATTAAAATGCACAAATGTTGTCTGGCCATTTCAATATTAATTACTGATAGATCATACATATAGATAGAAAAATAAAATCTTAGCAAAAATTTGGTCACCGCTATTTTTCAAAACATTGCATCCATTGATTAAAATGAATTTGGCGGAGAATATATTATTCTCAGACAGAAATGATTTCCAGTTGGAGTTGTGTCTTTGATTTGAAGAAACCAAAACAAAAATAGAGTAAAGCTTTTAGCATAGTAAGTTTTGACGATTTATTTAAGGGAATGTAAAAATAGCGTTTATAATTCATAATCATTATTTTGATAAAGGACGAGGTTTTGAATAGCTACAGAAATATTTATTGAGATTTACCTGGGTAAATGTTTGGAGGTTGAACAGGATAACCAACAAAACCCAACTCAAACCGTATTCTTCAACAAACATTTTTCGATGTGTTTATTCTTAAATTTCTTCTTATCTCACTATCTTGAGTTATTTGGCAAAGTTGAAAATGATTGACATATCCTGCTTTAATAATTAAATTAAATTACCTTTTCCACAAAACCTCAGAAAATAAAAATCTATATAGATTTCCTTTCTTGAATGTTTTGCTAAAAACTAGTTGTAATAAAATCGACTAAAAAAATCGTTTTAATAAATATTTGGAGAAATCCATGGATTTCAGAAAAATAAAAATATTGATCGTTACAGTTTTATTATTGCTAACCTCCCCAATATATTCACAAAATACTATAAACGAAGACCTTTTGGATGGATTTTTTATTCGTGGAGGACAAATTTTATTAAATAAGGAATTACTAATGCACTCCGACGAAAGTACTGAAATATGGATTAACCAAAAAAATAGTCCCATTACATTTGGTGTAGGTTACGACTACATTCCCCATAATGAGTGGTATGGATTTGGGGGTAGCGTAAGTTTTTGTAATACTAAACTAAATTCATTTTCTTATACTGATGCAATAACAACAGACGTACTAGCTTATAAAGACATAAGTTATTCATTTTTATTTTTTGATTGTAATTTTTATCTACTCCCAATTGAAAATATACCTTTCGCATTTACACTTGGTTTCACTTTGGACGGATCGTTTCATTCTTATAATGTTTCTGGTGACAAATCAACATTTTCAAATGTAAATGGTAAGCAAAGCTTTAATATTTTTAGATATGGATATATACTCGGTTGTAAAGTTATTCCATTTAAATTTTTGTCTATTGAACTTGAATATCGTCCAATGGCATCTTATTCAGTGACTCAATCTTATACCTTGGGAGATTATGCATATACAGAAGATGGTGTTGATTGGTATTATATTAAAGATAAAAGCGAGAAAGAAGGTGATTCTGAAAGTATGTTTTATTTTGGTATTTCTATTCACTTCTAATTCAAAACTGTTAAAGACTTAAAATGATAGACTGTAATAGTATAATCTATAAAAATGATAATTTAAAATATTCCTTAAAAGGTGGGGTGTCCATATTCAAAATCCCATCCGCCTCTAATTTAGATTGAATATTAAAATAATTATTGTTTCAATCAGTGATAAGGACGAAAAATTTCGAGAAGTACTAACATAAATTTGTCAAAAAATTCTTGATTGGTTACAGTTTTAGTCAAAAAAAATATAATGTCCATATCCAAAACTCCGTGCACATATAAAAAGCAAAATATTGTATAACGGTTGGAATTTTATTACTGATTAGGATATATATAATAGATAGAAAAATTAAATCTCGGTCACAAAATGGTCACAACATTCTTAAAAGCTTCACAACATTCTTAAAAGCTATGAAAATAAGTTTAAAACACAGTATTTTGTTCCGGGAAGAGATTCCCTGACTCTCCGCCAATAAAAATAAAACCTCGATGATGGCAAATGAATGCTGTCTTCGAGGTTTTTTGTTTTTAAAAGCTGTCACAGTAGTCGGTATAATAGGGTGTATTTGGAAGTCATTGAGCCATGTCAGATAGCAACCGATCAAAGAACAGAAGCGAACAGGGGAATAAAATACTGATTTTGTTTCCCCATTCATTTTTATCTAAATTTAATAATAGGAAATCGACCATGGAATATATTTGAAGCTATTATATAAAGCACTATGATAAAAATCATTCCCTATCATTTATTACAATTAGTAATAATTCCTCTTACAGTTATTTGTATAAATTGCACAATTACCCATGCACAACAAAATATCATTTCATCTTCAAATAAATCAATTTATTTGAAGCATTGGCAAATTGCAAAAGATCCTGCCCCAAAAGGTACTCTGCAAAATCCCCGGGATTCTTTATGGCGATCACCTGTATCTTCCTCTGAAAACGATAAATATACAGTGGGTAATTGGCTTATAAGAACAGAAATTGTTTATAAAGATTCGGTAAGCAAGGAAACCGTATGGGGGTTATTTCCAACAAATTTTATAACTGCATATGAAATTTATTGGGATGGAATCAAGATTGCACAAAATGGTATTATTGGAACTGATAACGTTGATGAAAAAGCTGGCAAATTCAATTTTAATCTGCCCCTACCTCCACATCTGGTAACTGTTGGAAAGCATACAATTATTCTTCGAATATCTAATTATCATAGTTCTTCATCGTGGAAATGGTTTTACGGTGGTCTTATAATTGGTCCGTACGACGATATACTTAAGAATTTGTTTATATCGAAGTATCAAGCGTTTTTCATAATAGGAATTTTGTTTATTCCATTTCTTTTTAATCTTTTTCTTTATATAGCAAGAAAAAGAAGAACTGAACATCTGTTGTTCAGCTTAATTTGTTTTATTGTGATTTTAGATTCCGCAACTAATCTAGTCCCAATTTTCATTAATACCCCAACAACAATTGTGTCATGGCAGTTATATATCTATCAGATAATTACGGTAATATTTTCTATTCTTTTTCCCGCATTTTTCATCTACATGTTTTCATTTCCTAAAAAATTTATTGGGCTAGTCATAGTAATAAATCTCATAACCTCTTTATTCTTTGCAAGCTTTTTGAATTTTTTTAGTGTTATGTCTCTTATAGTACTTGTTGAAAGCAGCTTTATTGCGTTGGCGGCTTTGCTCACACGACGCGAAGAAAGTATAATTATTATTAGTGGCCTCGCTTTAGCATGGGTAGCTTATCATTTCAATTTTGCTTTTGCCGGATTGGCAACAACTATGGTCATATGCACCAGCTTTTCAATAGCAAGGCAGTTTGCCAGAAAAGAAACAGCCGAAAGAGAAGCTCAACTAAGATCAGCACATTTAGAAAATGAATTATTAAAGAAGAATATTAATCCGCATTTCATTTTAAATACATTAACATCAATAATCGTATGGCTAAGGAAAGATCCCAAATCAGCCATAAAACTTATTGAAGCGCTGGCTGAAGAATTCAGGATGATTTTACAAATCTCTGCCCTCAAACAGATTCCTATCCAACAGGAAATTGATTTATGCAAAGCGCATCTGAAAATAATGAGCTATCGAAAAGGAGCTGATTATAAAATAGCAACGGTGGACATTGTAGAAGAAGAAAATGTGCCGCCAATGATATTTCATACGCTTGTTGAAAACGGACTTACACACGGGTATGAGAATAAAATCCAAGGCACTTTTACATTACAGCGGAAAAAGAATTCCAATTGTGTTCAATATATCCTTTCAAATGATGGAGACTTTATACACGATGAGCCAAAAGACTCAAGCGGTTTCGGGATCCGATATATCAAAGGACGTTTAGAAGAGAGTTATCATGATCGATGGGAATTAACTTCTCATAGGTTTGAACAGGGATGGGAAACAATTATTGAGATTAAGGACAAATAATGCGCATACTTATTGTTGAAGATGAACGACCTACCGCTGAAGATATACAATTGTTAGTCAAACAAATTCTGAAAAAGGAAATTACATCTATTCACATTGAGACTACGCTGGACAATGCACTTGCATACTTGAATGAAAAACCAATAGATGTTTTATTGTTAGACTTGAACCTCAATGCAAGAGACGGATTTCAAATTCTTAAACAAGTTGTAAGCAAATCATTTCATACTATTATTATTTCTGCAAACATAAACCGGGCAATGGAAGCATATGAATATGGAGTTCTAGATTTTATTCCGAAACCTTACAGCATCGAAAGATTGAAAGCAGCTTTCCAGAGATTAAGGTCGAACCATGCTTTGGATGGGCAAGCAATAAAATATCTTTCGGTAAAAAAGGGATTTGAAATTCGTGTGGTTCCGCTTGAAGATATCCATTATTTCAAATCAGCAAATATTTATGTTGAATTGCATCTTAAGGATAAACAGATTGCTTTTTGTGATAAATCGATGAAAACTCTCGCTCCACTACTTCCTTCAAGTTATTTCAGAATTCACAAATCATATATAATTGATATCAATAATATAGATACTATTCAAACTCTAGGCGGAGGGCAGTACCGTGTTAAATTGAAAACCGGCGACTGTCTTCCACTCAGTAGAAATAAAATTAAAACGCTCAAAACCCGTCTAGAGTTGTAACATCTGTCAATTCTTCCTTCTCTTTTTAGTTCTCTTTCATTCTGCATCATAGATTTGAGAGCACAAAATCTGATTACAAATAATAAAACGGTGCAGTTCACAAGTCCATAGTGCAGTTCACAAGTTTTTCACACCTCGCCCACTAACAATAAATAATTGCTGCCGTCTATTTACTCGAGAATAAAAACTTAATTGAAATTTGGCAATTGATAACCACTTGAACCTGGAGAAGCAACATGAAAAAATTAATTAATAGTATTTCAATCCTTTTTGTTTTCTTTTTCATTACAATCAGTAGTTCAGCACAGCCAATACCTATCGATAGTTTGTACCTTGGGCAAAAAGTACCAGGCAGCAATCCCAAAGCATTCAATCTGGAAGTAACACCCGGAACCTTTGCCGCCGAAAGAATTGCGATCTCGAAAGATGGCTCAGAGATTTATTACTCCGAAGTAAAAAGTTATTATCCCGTTACTGGTGATAAAATACGTTATTATAAATACGAAAATAACAAATGGAGTGAATCGCAGATACTGTTTGAAGGATTTTTCGGACCAGCTTTATCATTGACGGGAGATACATTGTTTGTTGAACATGAACACAATATGTATTTCTCTGTGAGGAAAAAAACGGGGTGGAGTTCACCTAAGCCATTTTTCAGTTCTATTGAATTCGCACATTATCTACAAGTCACTAATAAAGGGAATTACTATATCTCTGCTAAGTCGGCAAGTTCGGTAGGCGCATCTGATTGGAGTAAAATTCAAATTACTGGAAAAGATACTGTAGCAAAAAGTTTAGGCTTTCCAATTAACAGAGTTGTTGACGATCAAGACTTTTTTATTGCAAAAGATGAAAGTTATATGATCACATGCCCACAAGGACCGGTTTGCATAAGCTATCCCGATGGCAAAGGTGGATGGTTTAACGGAAGATATCTTAATAAAAAAATCAACTTTGGTATTAGCGGGTGGGGCGCTTATGTATCACCAGACAGTAAATTTCTTTTCTACACAACAGGAACGAAAATGGATTATTCAGACGTGCACGTTTACTGGGTAAGCATGAGCAATATTGTTGACAGCATGAAAAACACGAACCTCCCTCCATATGTCAAAAACAAACCCAAACCACAAACGGCAACGATCGGAAAAATGTTTTCTTTCATTATACCGGATGATGCAGTTTGCGATGACGACGGAAGCAGTATTCGTTATGAAGTGCTTTCGCTCGACAGCAGCCCTATGCCCGCATGGTTGAGGTTCGATTCAAGAACTAAAACTTTATCCGGCACACCAGAGACTGCGGGAAAAGTAACTTTAAGATTTAACGCCTTCGACGACAAGGATGTTATGACAGCTTTCGGAATCGTAATAAATGTTTTGGATAAATAATTACTTAATTCTATAGGAATAATATGAAAAGAAAATTAAGAACAATGATCTACGCATCAATGATATTTGGAATAACATTATTTAATATCGTTGGTTGCAAGAGTGATGATAATGTAACAGCTCCAAAGCTGGAAGTACCAGTTTTAACTACAGTCGCAGTAACTGGTGTAACTCCAAACAGTGCTGTTAGTGGCGGCAACATAACATCCGATGGAGGATCCGCAATTATCGCACGTGGTGTATGCTGGAGTACAAATGAACCCCCTACAATTTCAGACAGTAAAACTTCTGACGGATCTGGAACCGGAAACTTTGTAAGCAGTGTTACTGGTCTTACAGAAAACACAACCTATTATGTTAGAGCATATGCAACAAACAGTGATGGAACTGGATATGGTGCTGCCATTTCTTTTATTCCTAAGCAAACATATTTTGGTCAAACTTTGCCTGGAGAAACACCTGTTCTTTTTGCATCACAGGTTTTGAACTCGTTAAGTGTGTGGGTAGAGGCTACTGCTTTATCTCCGGATGGTACTCTTTTTTTCGCAGCTGTAGGAATGGCGGACTACTCTGGCGCAAAACTCTACTACTCAAAATATGTTAACAATGTGTGGACTCCTTTTGTGGAGGCACCATTTATAACCGATTTCACTTATTCAAATGAACCAGTGTTTTCTGCAGATGGCACGACTTTAATGTTTACAGGGAAAAAAGGAACTGAAAAGTTGGATCTTTGGTCTGTTAGCTATACCAATAACAGTTGGGGTGTACCAGTTGCGTTACCATCAACAATCAATAGTAACGCTAATGAGTTTCGAGGTAGTTACATGACGAACGGGACATTTTATTTCGGGTCTAATCGTAGCGGAATGATGCAAGTGTATAAAAGTACATCTACAACAGCTGCTGCCGAACTTTTGAGCGCTCCTATAAACATGCGATCTTATGAAGGTGATCCTTGTATTGCACTAGATGGGCATTTCCTTATTTTCTACTCAGGCCGGTCAGGAGTCAGTTCCGATCTGTATGTGAGTTTCATCAATGCAGATGGAGAATGGGGTACACCTAAAAATCTTGGTGCAAATTTCAATAGCGCGAGCGATGAGTATGGAGCTCATCTCTCCTCTGATGGGAATTACCTTTTCTTTACTCGACATACTCCGCAGGGGAACTCAATATATTGGGTGGCCATTTCAGCTATTGAAAAACTTAGATAGGTTTATATTGTAACATGTTGTTTCGTTTTATTAAATAATAGATGAGAAAATAATTACATGAGGGGATCCTGTTTTGTAATGACCAATAAAATATTTGTAGCATAGGAAACGAAGAATAGCTTGTTAAATTTTTTTCTGAAATAAAGGAATATATAGTAGCTGGAACAGAAACAAAAATCTGACTGCTGCCAATATCATACAAGCAGCAGGCTCCTAAATAATAAAAGTAACAGCTACATATACCTCACAGGCTTTTGTTTCATGTGACTTTGAAATTCAAACAAATAAATAATTGATAGAGGACTCAAAGGCATTGCCATTGATCTTTAACAACTTGTCCCGCAAGGCGGGATAACACATAGTTAGGCGCACTAAAAATGAAAAAAAATATTTTATTGATCTTCGTTCTCTTTTTCTCAATTGAGACGTTTAGTCAAGAGACTAAAACGATTAACCATGATTTATTAAATCATTATCCATTACCAAAGGTTGACAAGCGAACAGAACTTCTGAGTATCGTATTTCGTCTGGCAGGCAATTTTGAGTACAATGATGATATTTATAGAAACTATGTTACAGATATTCATAACCACTTCGACAAATATAAAGATCATCCTCTTATTGCTTTTGCAACTGAACTGCGCGATAAAAACGGTGTAAGCTTTGATGCTGTTATGTTCATGGCAATTCACCTGGAACAGCCTCCATCATTAAATCCAATTGTGCCATTTTCATCAAAAGTTCCGGAAGGCAGATGGGGGCAGGATAATGCAAACAAATTCGTCGGGTTGCTGAAGCAATTTTATATTGATGCTAAATGTGAAGAATTTTTCAAAGAACATGAAGGGTTGTATGGAATCGCGCAAGAAAAATTTATGCCCGTTTACAAAGCGTTAGATATAAACTGGTACAACCAGTATTATGGGGTACAACCTGAAGGCAGCTTGAATATTATTATAGGGTTAGGTCTCGGGGGAGGTAATTACGGACCCAAATTAATATATCGCGATGGGAAGGAAGAGATTTATGCTATCATGGGAACCTCGTCTATCGATAGTACCAATAAACCTTTTTATACGGTTGATAATTACCTGCCGACTCTCATTCACGAATTTAACCATTCCTATGTAAACCATTTGACAACAAAATATGAAAAAGATTTTGAGAGTTCTGGTTCCAAACTTTTTGATCTTGTAAAAACGGGCATGGGAAGCCAACGTTATACTAATTGGCAGGCGATGATGAATGAGGCTTTAGTTAGAGCATCTGTAATAAGGTATTTATTAAAACATAATACTGATTTTACAATTGCGAAAAAACAATTGATGTCTGAATATAGTCGTGGTTTCTTCTGGATGAAAGGGCTGGTTGAATGTTTAGGTGTTTATGAAAAAAATAGAAATAGATATCCAACACTGGAAAGCTATTTGCCTGTAATAATTAATTATTACAATGAAGTAGCCAAAGACAGCGAGTTAATGTTTGAAATTAAAGAATAACTCACACTACACAAAAATAGAATTCGGTTTTATATTCAGTAACTCCGGATGAGATATTTATTTTCTTTAGTAAACATTATGATATGAATAATATAAATGAAAATAACAGTTATTCTAATAATTATTTAAGGTAAGTACATAAGATGAAATCATTTTGCATAACCATATTAATTGCGATGTTCTTTTTAATCAGTATAAAAGAAACACTTGCTCAAACAACACAGACTTTTAGTCAAAAACTTTCCCAAACAGTAAGAGGTACCATAACTGATACCGATAGTAAATTGCCTCTTATCGGAACCAATGTCTTCATAGTCGGTACTGATCCAGCAATCGGCACAACAACGGATGTGAATGGTACATTTAAATTCGAGAGCGTACCAATCGGCAGAATTACATTACGAATATCGTATATGGGTTATGAAACCAAAACCATTCCAGACATCGTTGTGAACTCAGGCAAAGAAGTGGTTTTAGATCTCTCTATGCAGGAATCTGCTGTAAAAATGGATGAAGTAGTTATCACACCAAATGAAAATAAAGGCGAAGCGCTTAACGATATGGCGCTACTTAGTGCTCGTTCTATTTCAGCTGAAGAAACAAAACGTTACTCCGGTACCTGGGACGATCCTTCTTTGATACTGAATAATTTTGCCGGAGTAGCTTCCTCAGGAATGACCTTCGATATAATTGTTAGAGGTAATTCGCCAAAATACATCCAATGGCGTTTGGAAGGAATAGAAATTACAGCACCGAACCATATGGCAAATCAAAATGCAACGATTGGAGGATTTAGTTTCTTAAATAATAAATTATTGGCTGCCTCCGATTTTTATACCGGGGCATTTTCACCTGAATATGGTGATGTGTTATCGGGGGTTTACGATCTAAAACTTCGAGCAGGGAATAATGAAAAATTTGAAACGATGGCAGGGGTTGGTTTGCTGGGCACCGACTTTACAGTGGAAGGCCCGATTAAAAATGGCTACGCTGGTTCGTATCTTATAAATTACAGATTTTCTAACATTGGCTTGATTCAAAAACTTGGTTTAGTTGGCGATATAGACGGAGTTACTACCACATTTCAGGATGCGAATTTTAAGGTTGTACTGCCCACTGAAAAGATGGGCACATTTTCTTTCTTCGGTGTAGGGGGTCTAGATAATTTACTAGTTAAAGACGTAAATCCTAATCTATGGATAACACCCGGCAACAACGGAATGATGCCGGACATTATACAGGATTTTGACAAAAGAAATTATAAGGCAAATTTGGGAATGAACCATACCTTTACTATTAACAACAATAGCTATACTAGAATCTTCCTTACCTATTCAGGAACAGGCTTGAATGATGATGTTTATGAGTCAACAATAATTGGTATTGATACCGTTGATAGAAAATTAAACTATAGCAGCAGAATAAAAACTTCAACTTACAAAGGGGGTATAACGTATTACAACAAAATTAATGCTGAAAACATAATACATATTGGTACAGAATATTCTCTCATTGATGAAAACAATAATCAAAGTCAACTTGAGAATGATTCAACTACCACCCGGTTTACTTTAATAGATTACAAAGGGAATATCACTACTCTACAAAATTTTATAACCTGGAAACACAGTTTCAATGATAATCTAACTCTGGTTACCGGATTACACAACACGAATGTTTTATTAAACAAAAAAAGTACGCTCGAACCAAGAATTGCAGTAAACTGGAAGCTTGATAATACAAGTTCAGTACACGCCGGATATGGCAAACACAGCACGATGGAAAACATTCACAATTATTTTTCAAGGATTCAACAACAAGACGGAAGTATAATCGAGCCCAACAAAAACCTTGGTTTACTAAAAGCAGACCATTATGTGTTGGGTTACGATAAAAGCATTACTGAAAATTTGAAGGCAAAAGTAGAAGTATACTACCAGAACCTTTACAATTTACCTGTAGAAAATAACAATGCAAGTTATTACGCAACCATTAACGAAGGCTCTGATTATAAATATGTTTCTTTAGTAAACAGCGGAACCGGAAAAAACTATGGTATTGAAGCTACTATAGAACGATTTTTTGACAATCACTACTATTTTTTAATTAATAGTTCGTTGTTCAATTCAAAATACAAATCGTTAGAAGGTGTTGAGCGAAACACAAAATTCAATAGTAATTTCTTATTTAATTTATTGTGTGGAAAAGAATTTGTGTTTGGAGAAAAGCAAAACCAAACACTGACTTTAAATGTAAAAATATTTTTCAGCGGTGGTCAAAGGTACATTCCATTGTTACGCGATGCAAGCGGTAATTTAGCTGTTGACCCTGCAAACAATCGGTTCTGGGATTATAGCAAAGCTTATGATAATAAGCTTGATAATATTTTCCAGTTAAATTTATCTGTAAGCTATAAATTTAACATACAAAACGTTACACACGAAATCTTTCTTGATTTACCAAATATTACTAATCGCCAAGGTAGATTGTACGAATATTACGATGCAAATAAACCTAACAAAATAGGCTATGTTACTCAAATGGCCCTTCTTCCTAACTTAATGTATCGAGTATATTTTTAATTAATTTTAAAACTAAGAATAATGGATACAAACAAAATGAAAGCAATTATATGTAAAAAATATGGTCCTCCGGAAAATTTAGAAATTGTTGAGTACAAAAATCCGATACCCAAAGATGATGAAGTGCTTATTAAGATTTATGCGACATCTGTAACAGACAGTGATATTTTTATACGAAGCTCAAACGTTCCATTTAGGGTGATTATTCCTTTTCGCTTGATGATTGGTATATTAAAACCAAGGAACGAGATTATTGGTGAAGTGTTTTCGGGTGTTATAGAAAAAACTGGTACCAGAATCAAAAGATTCAAAGTTGGTGATCAAGTATATGGAATTACGGGAATGTCATTAGGCGCATATGCTGATTACAAATGCATGAAAGAAATAGATTCCAAAAAAGGCTGCATAGCAATTAAACCAAGTAACATAAGTTTTGAAGAAGCAACAGCCGCCGCTTATGGCGGGCTGCTCGCGTTTCAATTTCTTGAGAAAGGAAATATTCAACCAAATCAAAAAGTACTCATTTATGGCGCGTCCGGGACCTCAGGTACAATAGCAGTCCAATACGCAAAACATCTTGGTGCGGAAGTTACCGGTGTATGCAGTACAAAGAATATAAAATTTATAAAATCGTTAGGGGCAGATAAAACGCTTGATTACACAAAGGAAGAATCAATTTCAAAACTGGAAGTTTATGATTTTATATTAGACTCTGTTGGAAAAAGAAAAACATCTCAACTCAAAGAGGCATGTAAATTATCCATAGCAAATAAAGGCAAATTTGTTTCTATTGATGACAATCCTTTACTCTGCAGCTCAGAACGTCTTAACAGAATCAAGGAACTTGTTGAAGCAAAAATAATTACTCCAATTAATGATAAATGTTTTCCATTCGAACAAATTATTGATGCTCATAGATATGTAGAGCAAGGACATAAAAAAGGCGGAGTAGCGATAACTGTGGAACATAATAGCAAATAAAAAAAAGAAGAAAAAAATGAACTCAAACACTAAAACCTACGAAATAAAAGACAGGAAAGTGGTGCTCTCTTTGCTTTGGATATTTGCCATGTTTAATTACCTCTATGCAGATGTATTAACATTAATGGATCCACAGCAACTAGCAAAAATATTATCAGGTACAGGACCTTTTCACATGACGCAGGAATTTTTGTTGATTGCTGCAATTTTAATGGAGACTTCCATTGTTATGATAGTCCTGTCGCGGGTATTGAATTATAGAGCAAATCGCTGGGCAAACATCATTGTAGGTATAATTCATACTGCAGCTGTTTTCTCATCCATGTTTGTTGCGAAGCCTGCTCTTTATTACCTGTTTTGTGGAATTATAGAAATTGCGTGTACTTTATTCATTATACGGTATGCCTGGAGTTGGCCTAAACCAAAAGAAAGTTCTATTAACAAATGGCTTGTCTGATGTGCGAATATGCCAGCTGCTCACACTTCCATTAGGCGATCACATTAAATCAGTGTCAATAATATTTTAGGAAATATAACAGTTTGAAAATTTATTGAAGAAAAATTTATGAAGGTTTTAGTTCTCGGTGCTACTGGTTCAACAGGCCGTTTAGTTGTCAAACACCTTATTAATATCAATGTTGAAACGAAAATAGTTGTGCGAGATATTAAGAATGTATCACAAGATTTTCTGAATAATAAGCTGTTGGAATGTGTTGTTGGAAATATTTCTGAGTTTGAACAAGAAAAATATTTGAATTTGATCATTGATTGCGACGCTGTGATTTCTTGTCTTGGGCACAATATTTCATTCCGCGGAATATTTGGAAAACCTAGGAGGCTTGTTACAAGTTGCGTAAGAAACATTTGTGAAGCAATTGAAAGAAATAATAGAAATAAAGTTAAAGTAATTCTTATGAATACTACTGCAAATAGGAATAGAAAAATAAATGAGAAGTATTCTTTAGCAGACAGAATAGTTCTTTCTTTTTTGAGTTTCGCACTCCCTCCTCAAAAAGATAACGAGAAGGCTGCAAAGTATCTTTCAAACATTATTGGAGAGAATACTAATATAGAATGGACAGCAGTTAGACCAGATACTTTGATAAATGAAGAGAAAGAAAATGAATACGAAATCTTTGAGTCTCCAAAACAAAGTCCTGTTTTCGATGCCGGGAAAACAAGCCGAATAAATGCTAGTCATTTTATGATTGACTTGTTATTGAATGAAGAATTATGGGAAAAGTGGAAATATAAAATGCCGGTGATATATAATATTGGAAATTAAGTTGAGGTATGAATAAATAGTTTTCCACCAGACCGCATTTTTTCAAAAGCGGAATACGAGAAATTATTGCTGTTGTTTAACATAATACGTCGTTAGGCGTCTTTGTAACATAGAGTAAAATATGAATGAAAAAAATCAAATAGTTATAAGAAATCTTGATGGTTTTGCGGAAGTTGAGCTTTGTGCAAAAATGATGGTTGATACAGAACCATGGATTACATTAAAAAGGAATTATAGTTCAGCTATAAATATTATTAACGACTTATCAAGAGAAGTATATGTTGCAAACGTTAATGGTGTATTAGTTGGATTTTCAATATTGATGATGAAAGGAATATTTATTGGATATATTCAATCGATTTGTATTGATCCAAAATATCGAAACAGAGGTATTGGAAGTGCCTTAATAGATCATGCAGAAAAAAGAATATTCTCAGAGACCCCAAATGTTTTCATTTGTGTCTCCTCTTTCAATAAAGATGCGCAAAGATTGTATATACGAAATGGCTATGAAATAGTTGGTGAATTAAAAGATTATATAGTATCGGGTCATTCGGAAATATTATTACGCAAGACAATATCCCCTCTAGTTGATTATAAAAAGAGTGAAACAAAGTAGAAAATATATCTAAACGCCTGACAAGCGTCTCAAGAGGAACGCTGTAGTCGGTCGTGGTATTTGTTGTTATAGTTGATTTAGTTCGTTCGGTAATTGTATAAGTGAATTTTATAAACAATAAATATCATGTTGTTAGTAGCGGACACTTCGTGGCGTCCGCTTAAACGCAACTACGTTAGGCCGATGTAGACAAGAAGAGAAAAAAGGTGAATGATGTATATTGTTTTAGTAATCATTGTGGTAATAATCTTAGTAATTATATTAATGCCTGGCTATACACAGAGAATCAAAAAGTTAGGAAATGTGCAAGGGCAAAAAAGTCTAACAGAACTCAAGAAGATAAGAATTGGGGATTCATTGCAATGGGTTATGATCCGTTCAGAAAATATTGATAACCCTATCTTGCTATTTATACATGGAGGTCCTGGCACTTCGCAGTTAACCCAAATGAAAAATAATACACAACCAATTGAAAAATATTTCACAGTTGTTAATTGGGATCAGCGTGGTGCTGGCAAATCATATTCTGCTATACGTGATAAAAGCAGAATGAACATTGATCAATTTGTGTCTGATATAAACGAATTGTCTGAATACTTGGCTAAGCGATTCAACAGAAACAAGATAATTCTTGTCGGCCATTCATGGGGTAGTGTTATTAGTATGCTTGCTGTATCTCAACGACCAGAATTGTATAGTGCATATATAGGTATTGGTCAAATGTCTAATGTGATGGAAAGCGAGAAAATCTCTTATGAGTGGACACTGCAACAAGCTAAATTATCAAACGATGTGAACGCGATAAAGAAGTTAATAGATATGGGAATTCCACCATATCAAGGGGCGTGGAGGAAGAAATTTATGGCCCAACGCCAGATACTTGGTAAGTATGGTGGTGAGTATTATGGAAGTAAAATTGGTGCGTTCGGGTCTGTTATAAAAAATCTTGTATTGTCTACAGAATATACTTTTGTAGATCGGATAAACTTTTTTAGAGGAATATTCGAGTCAGTAGAGTTGTTATTCCCAGAATTAATGAAGGTTAATTTATTTGAACAAGCGGTAGAGTTGAAGGTGCCAGTATGGTTTATGTTGGGAAGACATGATTGCGAAGTACCATCTGTATTATCAGCAAAGTACTTTGATTTTCTAAAAGCACCTTATAAGAAATTATTCTGGTTTGAAAATTCCTCTCATTTGCCAAATACAGAAGAACGTGAGCTATTCAACCAACTATTAGTTGATGAGATATTACCAACTATTAAAATTTCAGAAAGCAAAAGTCTTGGATAGATTAACGGCCTAACAAGCGCCTCAACAGCGACAGCGTTTTCGCTTTCGACATTTGTGTAATTAAAAAGTTTGTTCTACCGTTTCGGCTTTGTTGTTTAGTGTAGTTTATAAAAGAAAGTTTTGTTCTAATTATAAATTTAATTAATAAGTTCGGCATTGTAGTATTGGGCTGCGCCTTAGCCACAACGCCGTTAGGTGTACGAATTAATATATTTTCTTAACCTTATTTATACTCAACAAAGGGATAAAATGAAATCAATTTTTGCATTATTAGTTATAATGACATTAAACACATTTTTATTTGCTCAAGAAAAATCTGTAGCTATTACTATGGATGATTTATTTAGCGCATATAGCAATATTGATATAAAGAAAATAGAAGATGCTAGTGATTCTTTGTTAACTTCTATTACAAAACATGGTATACCAGTTACTGTATTTGTTGTTGAGAAATCATTCAGTGAAAATGGAGACACCGATAGAAAATTACTTGAATATAATAAATGGATTAATAATCCCTTGGTTACAATTGGAAATCATACATATAGCCATCAAAATTATACGAAGACAGAATTATCTTTATTTGAAGAAGATATTCTCCGCGGTGAAACTATTACAAAAGAGCTGCTTAAAAAGACAAATAAAAAACTTAAATATTTCCGTTTCCCTTATAACAGTACTGGAAAAGATAGTATTTCCAGAGCGGAGATTTATGATTTGTTAAATCACAGAGGATATACAATTACTCCATTTACTATTGAAAGTATAGATTATGTTTATGATGCACTGTATTGTAATTTTATTAAATCTGGAAATACAAAAGAGGCGGATAGAATCATAGAAAAATATATCGACTTTACCGCTGATCTATTTCAATATTTTGAAGATTTAACAAAAGAATTATTCGGTAGAAACATTAACCATATATTTTTGTGTCATACAAACCAGTTAAATTCTGCATGCTTTGAAAAACTTATAACCCGGTTAAAAGATAAAGGCTACAACTTTATTACGTTAGATGAAGCACTAAAAGATAATATGTATCAAAGTAAAGACTATTATACCGGACAGTACGGTATTTCTTGGATATATCGTTGGATTGAAAATAGCTATGAAAGAAAAATGTTAATGAATAAAGAACCATATTCAAAGGATATATTACAACAGTATAAAAATTTGAAGTGAATCTATAGTTTTATGAAACCTAGAAAAAAAGGAATAAAGATTTTAACATGATGGATTATAGCTGTTGTTCTGTAATGAATAAAAATAAGTAATAAAATAAATAGTGAAAGTATAATAATAAAATTAAAGGTACTAAATAATGAAAAAGATGAAAAGACAAAATTGGATTTTTGTGGTTCCCATATTTATTTATTTAAATGTAATAAGTTTTGCAAGCGAAACAAAAATGTTGCGTTACCCGGATATAAACAAGAATAATATTGTGTTCTGTTATGGGGGCGATATCTATAGCTCAACAATTGACGGGAAAAATGTAAAACAACTTACTTCTTTCCCCGGAGAGGAAATGCTTCCTAAATTTTCACCAGATGGAGAGCAAATTGCTTTTACTGCCGAGTTTGAAGGAAACAAGGAAATTTATGTAATGTCGATTCATGGGGGAAATCCCCGACGATTAACTTTCCATCCCGCGGATGAATTTGTGGTTGACTGGCATCCGGATGGGACAAAAATAATATTTCGTTCTAACGGCAGCAGTAATAGTTATAGGTACAACCGACTTCACACCGTTTCAGTTAATGGCGGGCTTCCTTCAGTTCTGGCTTTGCCGGAAGCTGATTTATCAAGTTATAACGATACGGGAAATAAAATAGCATTTTGCCGGACCAGTACCGAAACTTTAATTTGGAAAGGATATAGAGGTGGCGCAGTACCAAAAATCTGGATATATGATTTTGTAAACCATAAAGCTGATCTGGTAATTGATGATAACTCAATCAATCACCATCCGATGTGGGTTGGCAATAACATTTATTTTGTTAGTGACCGGGGATTAAACAAAGTACAGAATCTTTGGGTATATAATTGTAAAAATAAAGCTCTCCATCAACTAACTTTTTATAAGGATTGGAGTATCAAATGGCCAAGTAAGAGTGAAGATAAAATTATATATGAAAATGAAGGTACACTCTGCATCTACAACATAAAAGATGGAAAAATTAGCAATATTAAAATCGAGATTGTTTTACCTGATAATTACCTGGTTGCAACAGTTAAAAACGTACAAAATAAAGTGAGCTCACCCACCATTTCGCCTGACGGAAAAAAGGTTATAGTAAATGCCAGGGGCGAATTATTCTACTTAGAACCTGAAAAGAAAATAACACGCAACCTAACAGAAACTCCCGGTGTAAATGAAAGATATCCGGTTTGGAGTCCTGAAGGAAATTATTTTGCATATATATCTGATATTTCAGGGGAAGAACAAGTATACATTCAAACAGAAGATATCACTCAAAAACCAATTCAGGTAAGCAATAGTATAAAATCAAAATTAGGAAAACTCAACTGGTCGCCCGATGGAACAAAAATTGGTTTTTCAGACAAACGCGCCAACTATTATGTTATCGATATAAAAACAAAGGAAACAAAAAAAATATTTTTTGATAAGTATTTTGCAAGCGAGCGATTTGTATCCGCTTCCTGGTCCCCTGATAGCAGGTGGTTGGTATATACATCCGGAAATCCAAATTGGTTCTATTCCATTTACCTTTATTCATTGGAGAATAACAAGAGTTATCGTGTAACCGATGAATACACGCATGCTTATGATCCGCAATTCGATCCGGATGGAAAATACCTTTACTGGATAGCCGATTGTAAGGTCAATATTGAAGATTCTTATTGGGACAATGAACATCATATGGTCAATCCATCAAAAATCATTGTTGCTACACTTCAAAAAGATTTGATTTCTCCTTTTGCACCGGGTCAAATAAATGATCCTAAAGAACTGGGTAAAACAACATTTTCGATTAAGATTGATATTGATGGGTTAGGTCAAAGAATTACAGTACTGCCTGTTGAAGATTCTAATTACAGTAGTCTGCTTGCTCTGAAAGGAAGGTTAATCTATCAATCCTCGCTGGCAAACGGAGAATCGTCAATAAAAATGTTTGACATAGCTGAAAAAAAAGAATCGGTTCTGCTGAAGGATGCTTATTACTGCATTCCTGCCGCTCATGCGGATAAAATCGTTTATCTTGCGGCCGGCAAGATTGGCATTCTCGATATCAAAGCGGATCAAAAAGCCGGCGATGGCCAAATCGATCTCTCTGGTTTAAATATGACTATTGATTATAAAAAAGAATGGATGCAAATATTCAATGAGGCATGGCAGGTTCAGAGGGACTTCTTTTTTGACGAGAATTTGTGCGGTGTTGATTGGGAAGCAATGAAACGAAAATATGAAACACTGCTTCCCTACATAGCTTCGCGCACTGATCTCAATTATCTGATTGCAGATTTACTTTCGGAATTGAGACATAGTCATGTTGAAATTAGCGGCGGTGATTTACCTAAACTTCCACATAGCAATAATGGTCTGCTCGGAATCGATCTGGAGTGGGACAAAAATAATCAACTTTACAAAATAGCTAAGATATACAGGGGACAAAACTGGGATGATGATAAATACAGTCCTTTGACTTTTCCAGGCATGAATATAAAGGAAGGGAATTTTCTGCTGGCTATCGATGGTACAACTTTGAAAGAAGGATTTAATCCGGATTCATTGTTGGTTGACAAAGCCGGTAAAATTGTTTGTCTGACTATCAATGACAAACCCACTTTTACAGATTCCAGAAAAGTGGATGTGAAAGCAACAGCTTTTTCAGAGAGTCAAGGGGATTTACTACGCTACAATGATTGGGTATTAAGCAATATAGAAAAAGTAAATAAGGCAACCGGGGGAAAAGTCGGGTATATTCATATACCAGATACATATATTCCGGGTATTGAATCCTTTTTCCGTTATTTCTATTCTCAGACACATAAAGAGGGGCTTATTTTGGATATTCGATTCAATAGTGGCGGATATTCTCCTTATTGGATGATTGAACGAATAAACCGCATTATGTTCTGTTATTCCCATTTCCCTTATGGAAAAGCTCCTATGAAAGAACCGGATACTGGCTTTTTTGGTCCGAAGGTGTGTATTACTAATGAATGGGCAGAATCAGGCGGCGAGAATTATACTTCTATATTCAAACAATTTAATAGCGGTTTAGTAATTGGTAAAAGAACTTCTGGCAATTTAGCGTCTGCAAGAGGATTTGCTCTTGTTGACGGGGGGATTGTCACTTACCCTGCAGAAGGAAAGCAAAACAGCAAAGGTGAAACCTTTGTAGAAAACAAAGGTGTATCTCCGGATATTGATGTTACCAATCGCCCGGACTATATGATAAATGGAAAAGATCAACAACTTGAGCGAAGTATCAGCGAAATTATGAAACAGTTGAAATCGAAGGTAAAATAAAAATACAAATTCATAAATTGTATAAAAACAAAACCTGATAAACAGCAAATGGTTTGCAGTCGGACAATTAATGTGTTGTCCATATTCAAAATCCCATCCGCCTATAATTTGGACTGAATATTAAGATAATTATTTGTCCATATCCAAAACTTCGTACGCATATAAAAAGCAGAAATATTGTATGACGGTCCAAATTTTATTACTGTTAGATCATATATAATAGATAGGAAAAATTTTTCTTGGTCACAAAATGGTCACAGCTTTTAAGAAAGTTGCATAATTGAATTAAACTAGCAACAATTTTGATATAGAAGAGAATCCCTGTCTCTCCGCAAAAAGGCTTAAAACAAATTGTTTTAGGCTTTTTTATTGATAAGAATCTTCCTATTTACATCTCGTTACATGGAATATCAATACTGATAAATTTTTAGAAATTACTTATTCTAAACGACCAGTATAAATTTCATATAAGAGTACGAATTAAGTGCTTTTATTTTGGAGGAGGTTTTGGATAGGCACAACAGTATAAATGAAAGGCAATAATCTAAAACATTTTTCATTATCTAATAAATAGAAATGGTATATGAGCTAAGGTAAGAATTCCGAATCGTTTCAATGTCATTAATCTATACGATGGAACAAAATAACCAAAATAGATTCCCTTTATTATAGTATTACTCATCATAGCAATAATTATCGCCGATGAAATCAATGCTATATTGATGTTCGACGACTGTATCAAGGAAAGGATGAACGGGTCAATATTTGATAATCCTACAATTCCTGCTAGACTAAGCAATCCGTTTGCACCGATATATTGTTGAACAAGTTTTGTGATGATTGAAAGAAATACGAAAAGTATTGCAAAAATCATTGCCGGTCTTACCTCAAACGGGTTTTGTAATTGCTGCAGATCTTTCTCCGAGGATTTTACTTCTTTAGATAAATCAATTTTTATTACTGATATACAAAATCCAATGATACTTAATAAAATTAGCTTCCACCAAATCGAGAAAACTACTGTTGGATTCAAAATAAAAATTAAAATTAATACTTTTAAATACATAACTCCGCTGGCAACAAGTGTTCCCTGCAATGCACTACCACCTTTATTAGGATTGTTTTGAGCCATCCTTCCGTATGCAATGCAAACTGCTGTGCTTGAGACAATTCCTCCGACAAACCCCGATAACCACAATCCAATTTTAGGACCAAGAAATTTTGAAAGTAGATAACCAACAAATCCGATTGATGAAACAAGAATTACAATTTGCCAGATCTTAGAGGGATTTAATTCGAATTGAGTAAAGCTTTTATTCGGTAGAACGGGCAGAATAATAAGAGTAACCAATAAAAATTTCAGTACTGCAGTAAATTCTGAACGGTCAAGTTTTTCAACAAGATTTTCTAAGCCCGCTTTTTCTGAAAGAAGCATTGTATTAATAATACCAAGAGCCATCGCCGCCCATATATCAACTAAGAGCGCTAATGCACCAACAACAAAAGTGAGAAGAGCAGAAACTTCACTTGTAACACCCCAGCGATCTGTTTGAATTTTTGAAAAATACGAAATTGATGCAAGTGCACATATACTTAATAATCCAAGAGGAAGCATTGATGAAACACCTAACTGAAACAGCCATGCACATCCGAATCCTAACATGCTTATAATTGGAAATGTTCTTATACCACCAAGAATTAATACTTTGTGTGTGCTCTTATTGCTTTCTCTTTCAAGGCCGATTAGAAAACCGAGTGCGAGAGCGACAAGAAATCTAAGTTGAAAAGTCCATTCGATTGTATTCATACAAATCTGAAATTATTTAGATACAATCTAACCGACTTTTCAAAAAGTAGCAATGAAAGAATTGTAATGAGATAAATTTATAGTAGTACACGAAAACTTATTTTTTCTTCTGTGCATCCTTCTCCGTTTGGTTTATAAGAGTTTGAAGTGCCCTCTGCAGTATTTCAAGTTCTTTCGCCGCATCAGTAAATTTCTTGTCGCCAATGTATTTCAAGTAATTATTGAAAGCGTCGTTTGCTGTTTTTACCTGGTTCTGCAGATTAAACGCTAAAGTACTCTCTGATTTGCCCGTTTGTGCAACTTCATGAATAACAGAATTTGTCTTAGTAAATAATCCATTCAAAGCATCGTCAAAATTTTTCGCGTAGCTCATATTCTCACCGTGCATAACAACAACCAATCTTAGTTCCGGGTATGCGGCTGTTTCTGCCTGGAGGTAAATCGGTTCTACATAAAAAAGAGTATTGTTGACCGGAATGGCGAGTACATTTCCTCTTATTACTTTTGACCCGTGCTGATCCCATAGAGTCAACTGTCCGGAAAGAAAACTATCCTGGTCAATTTTGGTTTCAACTTGTTGGGGACCGAGAACCATTTGATCCTTAGGAAATTGATAGGCAAGAAAGCGACCGTAATTTTCCGGATCGCACATACCGGCAACCCAGCCAATTAACACCTGCCTATTTTTTGGTGTAAAGGGAAGCATTGAAACAAACTGCTGCTCGGTGGAACCTGGTTCCTGCCACATTATATAATACGGCTCTACGGGTTGTACTTCATTATAGTATTTTGCAGTCGCTCTAATCCAAAGATCTTCCTGGTTATAAAATACTGTTGGGTCGGTCATGTGATATTTTTCATAAACTATTCCTTGGGTTAACAACAAATCAGTCGGGTAACGGATATGCGCCAGCAAATTTTTCGGCATTTCATCTTTTGTTTTAAAAAGATGAGGAAAGATTTTACTCCACACATTTATAATGGGATCGGTTTTATCCATGATATAAAAATTAACTGAGCCGTCATAAGCGTTTATTGAGACTTTTACGGAATTACGGATATAATTTACTCCATCAAAGAACTCGCTGTGCTGTGTAGTTAGAACCTTAGTAGCACCGCCTTCTTTATATTGAATATTTTCCGTTGACGAAAACGGCTGACTGTAAGGGAAATATTTCGAAGTTGTATATGCGTCAATCATCCAGTATAGTTTACCGTCCGCAAGTACGAGGTATGGATCTTTTTCGAAATGAAGAAACGGGGCAAGAAGTTTAACGCATTCGCTGATTTGCCGGTGAAACATTATCCGGCTTTGTGAAGTCGGGTAATCCGAAAATAAAAAGTTAGTCCCGTCGAATTTCCAACCGTATAAAAACTTTCTCCAAAAATTGGAAAGCTGAACTCCCCCCTTTCCAGAATAATTCGTATAAACATTTTCTTCACCGCTAGGATAATCAAATTCTTTCGCTTTCGAATTAACAACGACGGGAGTATTAGTTGATTCGCCGAAATAAATTTGCGGCTGTGTTACATTAAGAGACGGGTATTCGCAAACGGGAGGAATATCTTTAATAAGAAAATGAGGCAAGCCCTGAGATGTAAATTCATTAACTGCCGACATAGTCAAGCCGTAACCATGCGTATATTGGAAACGTTGATTTACAAAGGTTCGGCTTTGAGGCGGGAGGTTATCAATTTTAATCTCACGACCTGAAACCATTACTTGTTTATATTTCCCATCAATTTTATATCGATCGACATCAACATCGGAAAATTCGTAATAAAGCCTAATGGATTGGAATTGACGGTAAACTGCATCGAGAGCTTTCCAATCCCACAATCGAATATTTGAAAAGATGTTCGGAAATGTATTTACAGTTTCTTGAGTTAGATTACCACTCATCGGGTATTCTTTTTCTTCAACCTTATTTAATCCGAAACCCTCGCGTGTAAATTTAATGTTGTTCAAAATATATGGACGTTCAAAAGTAATTTCGTTAGGTCGAACCATAAGCCATTGAAAACCTTCGGGGATTGCCGTGAGCGCAAGAAACCAGATGATGATGATCGAAACAGCAGAACTTACCAAAACGAAAATATGAGAACGTTCTCGTGCAATATTAAATTTCCTATTAAAAAAATTCTGAACCTTCCTCCTTAAGAAAGGAATAATTAGAACCGCACCTATAAACATCATAAGAACTATTACTACGGTGTAAGCAGGGAGAAGTACATTAACATCGGTCCAACCGGGTCCGGCAGCTACACCGGTAGTAGAATACATCATATGATAGCGGTCTAAAAATTTTCCACAAGCAAGAACGTATATAATAACAGCGCTGTTAAGGTATAACGGAAAGTAAAACTTCTTCTCATTTATTGTACCGCTCTCAGGAAAATAGAATCGAATATTATTTTCACTCATTCTTATAAAAGAAGCGATAAAAGAAGAAGCAAGTGCGATGATTGAGAGAACAGTTAAAAGAATTAACAGCTCATCATAAAATGGTAATGAAAAAAGATAAAAACCGATATCCTTGCCAAGAATAGGGTCTTTAAGACCGGTTGCAACCCCGTTCCAGAATTGTAGAATAACATCCCAATTGGAAGCGCCCCAATATCCGCCGATAATAATTCCTAAAAATTTAGATAGCGTTCGAATCAATTTATGTTCTTTCGGGATGCGAAATGTTAATGCTGTAACGAATATAAGTCCGAATAGTGCAAACGCTATTGCCAGTCCCGATGCGGAATTAATTATCATCCAAAATCGATCACCGTAGCCTAAATTTTCATACCATAAGGCGTCTCCCCAAAAATCCATAAACTGAAAAAAGAACAGGGTTAATAGCGCGAGAGTTACGCCAAGATATGTTTTTATTTTTTGTCGTTTTCGAAATCCCGTAAAGAAAAGATAAGCTGCAAAGATTAACAGTCCAAGTAACAATGCAGTATACATTTATTTCTCCTTTGGTAATATTCTACAACCAGAATAAAAGATCATCTCCTTTACACTCAGAATTTCATTCTTTTTTATCTTCGATCATCAGTTGAATATTCTTATTACAAGTTAACAAAAAGAATTATAACTAAATTGCATTTTCAACTATAGTTAACAACTACACTTTTCTTTAGAAATATTCATCACAACTTAAAAGCATTAAAATACTACTTCTGTATTGTTAGATTAGTAAGGTATATCTTATTTGTCTTAGTCACAATTTGGTCATAAGATTATATTTAATAATTTCAAATTTCATTACGACATTGAAAAATCTGCCGCTCCTTAAATCCGAAATGAATAATAATAAATTCAAAGAAATTTATAATTGTGGAATAACAGATACCTTTACAAAAAATAAAGGAGTATTTCAATGTAATATTGCAATGTCTTTCTTATTCAATTCTGCAGGTGACGCAATTGGAATGAAATCACGTAAATGTATTTTCCCCCTTAAGAAACGACGCAGATATATTCTATACAATTTGCAAGCCTTCTGAAATAGAATAAAATAATATTCATAAATCCCCCAACATTATATAAAAATTATGCCTCGCGTGATTGTTTTTTAAATCGCTTTGTCCGGTCGTAAGGAATAATATCTATTACCTCTCCGCTCATTACTCTTTCTTTTGTCCTTTCCCAGAAATCTAAAGTATATAAATCTCTATGCACTGAACGGAAAATACCTTCTAATGGTTTGGGAATGCCGAGAAACTTTTCCATTTCATCCATAAAGAAATCATTCTGATCCGCTATTATCCAATCCTCCTCGGGAGATATTTCTTCAAATTCATTTCTAGGTTCAGGCTTTATTTTAAAGTTAGCGTTTTCAAGAGGAATAATATCATCGTAATCATACAACACAATTCTATTATTTTCGGTAACCCCGTAATTCCAGGTATTAAATAAGTCTGCAGGGAAAAGTCCGGTAGCAACTAAGTCCTTTATGAAATAACCAAAATCTATTACAATCTGCTTTATTGAGTTAATATCGGTTTCATCAAAAAAGTAAATTGGCAGAGGAGTTACTTTTCTTTGTATATACAAATGATTTATTATAATATGATCTTCGGAAATTGAGATTGCATCTTTACCGATTAAATTAAAATCGTATAATAGTTCGTCGGAAAACCTCTTAATCTTAAACCTGATATTTTCAAACTCCTGAGTATCAACAAGTCTTCCAACACGATCCGAGTTACAGACAAAATTATATTTATACTTCACCTGTGATTTACTGATTATTTTATTAGTGAAGTTTGCAGATCTTGTAAAACAAGGTTTATCTTTAATTACTTTGAAGACATAATTATAATTCGGTAAAGTAAACACAATCATAACAGCTCCTTCCAGCCCTGGAGCGAAGTCAAACTTCTCCTTTGAAATATGAACAAATCTGTGTAGATCCCGGTAGAACTCTGTTTTACCGTGCTTGATAAATCCTATTGAGTTATATAATTCAGAAAGGGGTTTATCAGGAAGAATTGTTCTCAAAAAATTAATGAGCTGATTAGGCAGTTTAACATTAACGTGGAAATAAGAATAAGAAAATCCGAAGATATTGTTTGCATCGGCTTCATCAAATAAAATCGAATCAATATAAATACCGGATTCGTCGTTATATAATGGGATTAAAATTGGAATATGCCTGGAATCAACGCAGATTCTGCCCACTATATATGCAACTTTATTACGGAAGAAGCAGGATCTTATAACTTGTATGGAATAATCTTTATTAGCCCTGATATACGGCCATAAGAATAAATCGAGTTCATCGGCAACGTGTTCTGTATCCCTGTCGAGGTTATCAAATTTTGTTACGAATCTTTTATCCTTGATAATTTTTTTAATTAATTCCTGTGTTGTTGTTTCCGGTTTATACGATTTGAAGATGATTGGTCCGCAAGGGTTCTTCTGCTCAACAACTTTAAGGTAGAAGAATTCCAAATCGCGGTTTAATCCTAAAGTCTTAAATATTTTTCTTGATAAAGAATTGAAAAAAGTTTCGGCGATATTTTTATTACAGTAGTTTAATATAATTTCAGCATATTCTTTTTTTATACTTATCCAGACGTGAGATTTATTCTTATCTGCGGACAGAACCGGTTGAATTTTATTTAAAAGTTCAGAGAGATTTTTTTCATATGAAATCATCCTTTCAACAGAATCTTTTTTTATTTCTTTCCATTTTCTTTTTTCAAATCTGTCTTTTGATCTTTTGGTTATAGCAAGGAATTCATCAAGATATCCCTTGAATCCATGAAAGATTAATTCGGCGGTATCTTTAATTATAGAATCCGTAAGCATTTTGTATGAATAAGATTAAAGTTTGCATTACAATATACAAATGTGAGATGCAAAAAAGTCAAAGCGAATAAAACGAAGCAAAAACAAATTTCCAGTTGAACAAATAATTTTTCATCTGAGGGGAACTGATACCTGTTCCCTGGCAAAACCATAATTAATTCCATCAAATAGAATACGAGAAAGTTCGTAAATGTTTATCATATATCTATCACCATAGATAATAGCTTTAATTTTACCATGCTTAATTCTTTCCCGAATAAAATCATTCCGACTTATAATTCATTTTAATATTATGACGCACGATGCACGAAATATTTTACGGTATAGAAAAAATTAATATGACCCATAAAAAACGAATTACAAAAACTCGCACAGGCTGCAGCATTATTGAAAGTATGTGCTTATGCATGCTAATTGCTTGTTGTGAGAGAATTAGTTACATTTTTAGCAGTTGCAATTTTATGTCTTGATTGATAAGAATCATTCTACCTTGAAGGAGAATGAAAATGAAATCGATGATCGTGTTATTGGTTTTTATGTTGCATGTCTTCCAGGAGGTACCTACCGGCAAACATTTCGTGGACGTTATCAACATAGACGGCGCTATTAATCCTCCCGTAGCTGCTTTTATTCATGATGGAATTAAAAAGGCGGAGGAAGAAAATTCCGAGTGCCTTGTTATAAAACTCAATACGCCGGGTGGTTTGCTTAAATCAACACGACTTATTGTTAGCGATATGCTGACGTCGAACGTTCCCGTGATAATTTATGTTTACCCTGCCGGTGCGCAGGCCGCTTCTGCCGGAGTATTTATTACATTGGCTGCCAACATTTCCGCAATGACGCCCGGTACAAATATCGGCGCAGCGCATCCTGTAATGATGAGCGAAGGCGGCGTACAGAATCGTAAAGATAGCCTGGATATTATGATGGAAAAGGCAACTAACGATGCAGCCGCATTCATTAGAAGCATTGCCGAAAAGCGTCATCGTAATATTGAGTGGGCAGAGAAAGCAGTCCGTCAAAGTGTTTCTCTTACCGAGACCGAAGCGCTAAAAGAAAATATTATCGACATGATCGCAAAAAATTTGGATAGTCTTCTAGTTCAACTTAACAGCCGCACAGTAGAAACGGCAGCCGGTACTAAAACGCTTCACACGCAGAATGCACAAGTCCGGTTGATAGAAATGAACGCGATAGAAAAATTTTTAGACATCATCAGCGACCCGAACATCGCTTACATACTTATGATGATCGCGATATACGGATTAATATTTGAGCTGAGCAATCCGGGTTCGATTTTTCCGGGCATAGTTGGAGTAATTTCCCTTATACTTGCTTTTTATTCCATGCACACGTTGCCGATTAACTATGCTGGATTAGCTCTAATCATATTTGCCGTAATTCTTTTCATTGCAGAGATCAAAATAGTCAGTCACGGTTTGCTTACGGCGGGTGGAATAATTTCATTTGCCATCGGTTCGTTGATGCTGATCAATACTGATGCTTCATATGAATTTGTTCATCTTTCTCTGAGCGTTATCATTACCGTCACAGTCCTTACTACTCTATTTTTTGTATTCGCACTAGGAAAAGGAATTGCGGCGCAGAGACGCCAGCCGGCTACCGGAGGTGAAGGACTGATCGGCGAAACCGGCAAGGCGTTAACTTTAATTAATCCAGAAAGACCCGGCCAGGTTATGGTTCACGGCGAGATTTGGAATGCCGAATCCAAAGGAGACGAAATTGAAGAAGGTACGAAAATAAAGGTAACGGAACTGAAAGACTTAAATGTGATAGTGAAGAAGACAAGTTAAGCATGTTCTTTAGAATATAATTGTTAATATTTCTTGCTCTTGATCATAATCTTATTCTGTCTGGGAAATTGTAGAGAAATTAAATTGTCAGTAAGATAAAAAGTATGGTTAGGAATAAGATTAAGGATTGAGGAAAGAGAATCGTAGATTACAAACCCAGACATAAATTTTACAGGAGGACATTTTATGATACAGGAAACAGTAACAATGCTTTTCATTCTAATATTCTTCATCATCATTATACTCTCGAGCGCGATAAGAATTCTGCGCGAATATGAACGGGGCGTTATTTTCAGATTAGGAAGATTGATCAGCGCAAAAGGTCCCGGGTTGATTTTCCTTATCCCAATCGTTGACAGGATGGTAAGGGTAAGTCTTCGTGTAGTTGCGATGGACGTTCCGTCTCAAGACGTTATCACAAAAGATAATGTTTCGATCAAAGTCAGTGCCGTTATTTACTTCAGGGTAATTGAAGCCTCGAAAGCGATAGTAGAAGTTGAAAATTTTCTTTTTGCCACTTCGCAGTTATCACAAACTACGTTGCGAAGCATTCTTGGAAAATCGGAACTTGACGAACTTCTTTCCGAACGTGAGAAGATAAACCGACTTCTCCAGGAAACAATGGACACGCACACCGCACCCTGGGGCATCAAAGTTTCTCTCGTTGAAGTCAAGAATGTTGATCTGCCACAAGAGATGCAGCGTGCGATAGCGCGTCAGGCCGAAGCGGAAAGAGAAAGACGTGCGAAAATAATTCATGCTGAAGGTGAATACCAGGCGTCGCAGCGCTTAGCCGATGCGTCAAAAATTATAAGCACTTCGCCTTACGCTCTGCAACTGAGATTTTTACAAACATTGACCGAAGTTGCAGCGGAGAAAAATTCGACTATTATCTTCCCGGTACCAATCGATTTATTCAAACCGTTCTTCGATTTAATGGAGAAAGCAAAAAGCAAATAACAATTTTTAAAATAGTTTATCTATTAAACTAATTTCGACATAGATTTTACAAGTGAACGGTCAATATTTTTCTCGGCGAAAATTCATATCAAAATCTGCAGTAATATTTGGCGGCTGTCCATATCCAAAACTTTGTCCGCATATAAATAGCAAAAATATTGTGTGACGACATTTCGCTGTCACGCATCGTGGCAAATCAGTAAATAAAAATTTTATCGCCAACAGCTTTGCGCAGCGAGTAATAACTGATTATACTTTTATACATCGCCTGGATATTCAGTAGCCGCGCCTGTGTTAAAGCGGTTTCAGCATCAAGTACTTCAAGGTTTGTTCCGGCGCCACGTTCGTACTGGATTTTCGCACGTTCCAAAGATTTCTTAGCGTAATCAATTTGATCTTCTGTTGAATTTAACTTCTCAACACCCATTTTCAAATCGCCTATTGTCTGGTAAATATCGGTTGAAATAGATTCTTTAACTTGATCAATCTTTTTGTCAGCGGCATTGATGGCTGCGCCGGCCTCATTCACTTTGTTCTCTGTAAGATTTCCGTTAAAGATTGGGACATCGACTGAAACACTAGTAAACCAATTTCCTCTCATCACCTGGATATTCGGTTCGTAACCGTTTTTAAATCCATAGCCGAGATCGGCTTTCAAAACCGGTTTATCAGTTTGACTTACCATTTCTTTTTGAAGATTTGCCGTTTTACTCGCATCTGTTGCAAGTTTCAATTCCGGTCTCTGGTTGTTGGCCGCATTCAGAAGCGAATCGCTATTCAAATCATACTTGGGTAAATCAAAATAACCGATAATATTGATTTCCTTTTTTCTGTCCAAGCCGATCAATTCTTTAAGATAGAGTTCCTGCTTATTCTTTTCGTTCTGCAGCTCGAGCTTTTCATTTTTGATCTCGATCATCCGGGTTTTTGTGCTCAGCGCATCATAGTCTGTTGCGGTGCCATTCTTGATTCTCAGTTCCGTTATTTTCAGATGTTCTTGAAGCGCCGAATACTGTGTATCTTTAACAGCAATACTTTTTCCCAAGAATAATATTCCATAAAAAACTCTAACCGCTTGGTTGGATAAATCATTCTTGATTAAATCTTCGTTGTCTTTAATGGATTTCATAAATGACGTGGTATAATCAACCTGTAAATCACGCTTGCCGAAATCATACAACGTCTGATGCACGAGAACACTAACGTTATAGTTATTCGCCGGCGCCAGTTCCAAATTTTCTCCGCCGAATGCAAATGCAGGAATGGGACCGATGCGTGTATAGGACGCCACTCCTAATACGGTTGGCAAGTACGAACTTTTTTGCTGTTCAACTCTAAATTGCGCGGCGCGCAGCTCATCCTCTTTTTGCTTAATTAAAGGATGATTTTGAACTGTAAGTTTGATTACATCTTTAAGAGTCAAAGAATTATTTTCCGCCTTTTGCGCGAATGAAATAGAAAAAACAAATATTAGTAAAGCCGTGAGAACGTATTTCAAATTTTTATTCATTGTAGATCCATAAAATTTTGTTATTCAAGTACTTCAATTTTTTCAGCTGATTTTGCTTTTGATATTTTCAAAAATAAAACCGGTATAACCAACACAATTGATAAAAGCGCTGCAACCAGAAAATCATCATTGATTCCCTGTATAAAAGATTGAGAAGAAAGATTAAGTGCAATCATAGCTTTGGCTCTCGAAGTAACTTCGGCGGGAGAACCTCCGACAGAGTGCATCACAAAGTTTTTTGCATGGATTAACGTATTCTGAAATGCCGGTGAACTTGAATCAACATTTTGAGAAAATGATTGCATGTGAAAAATAGTTCTTCTTGTTAGTAAAGAACCGAGAAGTGCAACGCCAAAGCTTCCGCCTACTTGTCGGATTGTATTAAACAATCCAGATGCCTGAGCAATTTTTTGTTTGGGAATATTCAAAAGAGCAACGGCTGATAAAGGAACGAAAATCATTCCGAGAGCAAATGCCCGAACATACAATGGAATTTGAATTTGCGAGCTTTCCGTTTGAAGCGAAAAAAATCCGTAAGCATAAAGCGACCAAGAAAGTAAAACAATTCCTATCATCACCATAAACTTTGGATTGATCTTATCCGTTAATCTTCCTGCGATCGGAGAAACAAAAGCTTGGATAATTCCGAGCGGCAGAAAAACTAATCCTGCCTGAAACGCTGTGTAGCCAAGCGAATTCTGTAAGTACAACGGCAGCAGAAAAGTACTTCCGAAAAATCCGATTCCGAATATGAAGAGAATAATATTAGCTGATGCAAAGTTTCTATCTCTAAAAAGAGTTAGATCAACTATCGGATGTTTTACATTTATTTCCGTAACAATAAAAACAACAAAGCTGATTGCGGATATAAAGAAGCAAGACAAAATAAACGGCGACGACCAACCGCCTGTATTCCATGCGGCGTTACCGTCTGCCAAAGCGAGAAGAAGAGTAGTTAAAGACAAAGTCATACTGATAAAACCAATAAAGTCAAAACTTCTCGTCTTTTCGGTTTTAAATTCTCTTTGAATAATCATAACAGCAATGAGGCCGACAATTCCGACCGGAACATTTACATCAAATATAGCGTGCCATGAAAACGTATCAATCAAATAGCCGCCGACAAGCGGACCGAGCGAAACTGAAGCAGCTGATGCAATTCCCCAAAAACCAATTGCAGTTCCGCGTTGTTCCAGAGGAAACTCGCGCGTTACGATTGCCATGCCTACAGGCATTACAAATCCGGCGCCGGCGCCTTGAACTACTCTAAAAAAGATCAACGCGTTCTCATCCCACGATAAACTGCATAATAACGATCCGAGAGTAAATAGAAACATTCCACCGAGATAAGTTTTTTTGTAGCCGAGATGATCTGCGACCCAACCGGATGAAGGAAGCATCACAGCAAATATTAATAAGTAAGCAGTAAGCACCCATTCAATTTTATCCACGCTGGTTCCAAACGCCGCTGTCATTTTAGAGAGACCAACATTCACAATCGTTGCATCAAGAACTGCCATAAATGTTCCAATCATTACACTGATGAGAACCCACCATTTATAATGTGTGTGTTCGTGATGAAGCGATGGCGCAAAACCAATAGCTGTGTTGCGAAGACCCTTAATCATTCTTCTTTTCCTTTATCTTCACTTCAACAGACATGCCCGGCAGCAATCCAAATTTTATCAGGTCGTTCGCATTTTCCGGTTTGATGGAAATCTTAACAGGAATTCTCTGTGTAACTTTTGTAAAGTTACCCGATGCATTCGAAGGAGGAATCAAAGAAAATTGTGCGGATGTGCTTGTTCCAATCTGATAAACTTTTCCGGAGAATTTTTGATTTGGATAAGCATCTACATTTATTTCAACATCATCGTTCAATTGAATATCGTGAATTTTTGTCTCTTCAAGCTCGGCTGTTACCCAAATATTTTTCATATCGTAAATTGTAAAGATGGGCTGTCCAGGCTGAACTATATCGCCTTCAAGAATCCATCTCTTGGCAACAACACCGTCGATAGTAGAATATAATTTTGTGTTTTCAAGATTTGATTCGATCACTTTCATATCCGATTGAGCAGTAACAATACGGCTTTGTGCGATTTTATATTCCGCCTGCGCGGCTTCCAATCTTTTCTGCGCATTATCAAACTCAGCTTTGGGAATCACATTATCTTTGTACTGCGCTTTCGCTCTATCAAAATCAATCTGCGCTTTCTCGACATTCACTTTTGCAAGATCGATACTCGCCTGTGCATTGTTCAAAACAGCTTTCGTTTGATTTAGTCGGGCGATCAAGTCGGTTGAATCAAGTTCCGCAATTAATTGTTCGGCTTTAACGCTGTCACGTTCATCAGCATAAAGCTTTACAACTCTGCCTAATATTTTGGGACTTACATTTAATCTATTCCCGTCAACAAACGCATCATCTGTGGAAATTGATCCAAGATTTCCGATGAACCAGTAAACTCCGATTGCAAGCACAAGCAGGATAAACAAAAATCCAATCCAAGCGCTTTTCTTTTTATAAAGTGGAACGGACTCAATTTCCTGCTCAAATTCTTCCTTGGTATTATTTTTTATTTTGTCATTATCAGACATGCTACTAATCTCCTATTGTAATATTATTTTGAAATTCCTTTAATGAAAATTTTAATAGCGATGTTCATTTCCGATTGCAGCCCATGAATTGTCTCGTCACTCGTCTTTAGTTCTTTAATAATTCTAAGCGTACGAATACGCAGCCCGTGAAGAATATGGAGAAGGACTGTTCCGGTTTTCCGATGAAGTTTTTTGTCGAACTCACCGTTAGTTTTTCCTTCCGATATTATCCGGTTTATTAAACCCAGTTCTTTCTTTTCGAAATCCATAAAGAATTTTTTGTAGAATGATTTTGTATCCATGAATGTATGAAAGCTGAGCGTGCCGAGATTAAGAAAGCGCTGAAAGTAAACAAGCCTTTTGTTTACAAACTCAATCAATTTTTCGCTGGCAGAAAGTTTATCGGCAAGAATTTCTTCCATCTCTTTAATAAACTCATTCTGTTCCTGGGTTAGAACTGCGTAGAATAAGCTTTCTTTAGTAGGAAAATAATAATAGAGAGAAGCTTTGCCCATCTCGATATCGGCGGCAATCTCTTCCATTGTAACTTTTGAAAAACCGTAGTGAGCGAACAGTTTGCGCGCGGCATCAATTATTGTTTTTTGTTTCTCTTTTGGAAGCTGTTCCGTCATATTCTTCAGTATTCCGACTATTTTACTTGAACGGTCGAAAAATAAGAATAATTCTCGCTAAATAAAAAATATTCATAGGAAAGAATTTTTCCAAATATGATTATGTCCTTTGATTTTGAAACATTGTTGCTATCCAAAACTCAGTCCGCATATGAAAATGCACAGATATTGTATGACGCATTTGAAAATTTATTAATGTTCATATCCAAAACTTTGTCCGCATATAAATAGCAAAAATATTGTGTGATATAACTGTGAAATAAAGAGGAAATAATTGTTGAGGTTAAATATATAACGGGGTTCTATTCAGAATTTCCAGCTGCTTTCTAAGAAAGATGATTTCAAGCTGTAGTTGTGTTTGAGTTTTAAAGAAACCAAGACAAAACAATAAGAAAGATTTAAGCATAATGAGTTTTGATTTGTTGTTTTAAGGAGGACAAAAATATAGATTAAAGTACGAATTAAGTGTTTTTTATTTGGACGAGGTTTTTAATAGCCACAACCTTCTTTTTAAATATGGAGGGGTCAGATATAGAAAGGTGTTTTTTGTTAGATTAATTTCAGCTATTTTATTAATCATAATCATCTGGAAGAGTTATGAAAAAGTACTTAGTTCTTGTTTTAGTCATTCTTTTAAGCGGTTGTGGCAAAGAAGAACCGACACCAGTTACATTAGAACCATCAATAAAAGTTGAATTAGCTGATGATATGAAAAATGCAAACATAGCACTTATTGATTATAGTTTGAGTGGTTTGTCTGGCTCAGCGAGGAATGAAAACACAATTGAAATTCTTCTTGATAAGAAAATTTCAAATATTTGGATCAGTATCTTCGATAAAGACAGTCGATATTTAGATAAAATGAAAATTTCTTATGATAGAGGTGGTTGGGGTCCGCAAAACTATTGGGATAATCAGCAAATTGGAGAACTTACTCCGAGATCATTTTTATATCATACTACAGTTTTTGTTTCACCTTCCTTAATTCATAAAATCGTTATTAGTCTTAATTAATCGGTACATAATATTATGGTTGTCCATATCCAAAACTCCATCCGATATAAAAATGTATAAATATTATATACATAATTATCCTAAACTATATCAATGCTAAAAATGTCAGCCACAATTTGGTCTTATCCATAGTATAGCTGATTTTATTGGTGACTATGATATGGGAGGAGGGTAAGTTACTCTCCGAAGAAGATAATTTCACTAAAGCGCAACGGCAGCATATCTTGATTTCATATCTGAGTTGAGCCAGTGTTTTACTTTTCTTATATACTTTTATACTTTGCCTGTTGTGAGTTCAAGTTTTCGATCAAGTTCGTCATCGTAAATGATCGTCCGAGTAACACTGACGTTAAATACCCCATTATAAAAGATACGTTGTGCAATTATATTTTTGTTGACAATGCATTTATTTTTCTTAACCTTTCAATGGTTATTGTCTCCCATTATCTGATTATATTTTTTTCCCCTCCTAAGAATGCATAAAAATATTTAGCGAGGATGTTATGAAAAAATTATTTACTCTTCACTTATCTTTAATGATTTTGCTCTCGGCTTGCAAAAAATCAATTAACTCAATTGAATCGACATCTACAAATAATACTGGTGCAAATATTATAACTGGACCAACCGTTGACATTACTACACGGCCAATCAGTACATGAGGAAGAGCAATTAAAATCACAAAACCAGACGACTCTCTTGATGGATTCGAGTTGACTTACCACCGAATTCTTTTATCCAAACTCAAAATATAAAGGTTTTCTATTCGCAAATTACTAGTCACCAATTAGGAAGTAATTTAATCCAATGTCTGCTTTCATTCATAAAGAATACAACCGCAGTCTTTTCGATAAACTTATGAAACTGAAAATACCGGAAGAAGAGAAAAGGAATTCTAATTTCATTTATAAACAATAAAGGAGAATTTGAAAATGAAAACCTTTTACCGTTTCTTAATAAAATCAGTTCTATTATGTTTCTTTATTAACGTATCAATATATTCTCAATGGCTTCAAACAAACGGACCTTACGGTGGCTCTATTATTTCTCTTGCTGTAAGCAGTACAAATATATTTGCCGGGACTCATAGCGGTGTTTTTTTATCGACAAACAACGGAACAAGCTGGACTGCAGTCAATAACGGCTTGATAAATACTTACGTTAGATCTCTTGCCGTAAGCGGCACGAATTTATTTGCCGGAACTAATGGCGGCGTTTTTTTATCGACCAACAACGGCACAAGCTGGACTGCGGTAAATAACGGCTTGACTAGTACAACTGTGTACTCTATTGCCGTAAGCGGTACGAATATATTCGCCGGAACTAATGGCGGCGTTTTTTTATCGACTAACAACGGTACAAGCTGGACCGCGGTTAATAACGGCTTGACGAATACTACTGTGTACGCTTTTGCCGTAAGCAGCACTAATCTATTTGCCGGGACTAATGGCGGTGTTTTTTTATCGACCAACAACGGCACAAACTGGACTGCGGTAAATAACAGCTTGACAAATACTTACGTGAGATCTCTTGCTGTAAGCGGCACGAATCTATTTGCCGGAACTAATGGCGGTGTTTTTTTATCGACCAACAACGGCACAAGCTGGACTGCGGTAAATAACGGCTTGACTAGTACTACTGTATACTCTATTGCCGTAAGCGGTACGAATTTATTTGCCGGGACTGATGCCGATGGTGTTTTTTTATCGACCAACAACGGCACAAACTGGACCGCGGTTAATAACGGCTTGACGAATACTACTGTGTACGCTTTTGCCGTAAGCAGCACAAATTTATTTGCCGGGACTAATACCGGCGTTTTTTTATCGACCAACAACGGCACAAACTGGACTGCAGTCAATAACGGCTTGACAAATACTTATGTGTGGTCTCTAGCCGTAAGCGGCACGAATTTATTTACCGGGACTGATGCCGGCGTTTTTTTATCAACCAACAACGGCACAAACTGGACGGCGGTAAACAGCGGCTTGACAAATACTTTTGTGAGATCTCTTGCTGCAAACGGCACGAATTTATTTGCCGGAACTGGCGGCGGTGTTTTTTTATCGACTAACAACGGCACAAGCTGGACTGCGGTCAATAACGGCTTGATTAGTACTACCGTATACTCTTTTGCTGTAAGCGGCACGAATATATTTGCCGGGACTCATAGCGGCGTTTTTTTATCAACCAACAACGGCACAAGCTGGACTGCGGTAAATAACGGTTTAACAAATCCTGCTGTTTCGTCTCTAATCGTAAACGGCACAAATTTATTTGCAGGGACTGGTGGCGGTGTTTTTTTATCAACCAACAACGGCACAAGCTGGACTGCGATCAATAACGGCTTGACTAGTACTATCGTGTACTCTTTTACCGTAAGCAGCACGAATTTATTTACCGGGACTGATGGCGGCGTTTTTTTATCGACCAACAACGGCACAAACTGGACTGCAGTCAATATCGGTTTAACAAGTCCTGCTGTGTGGTCTCTAATCGTAAGCAGCACAAATCTATTTACAGGGACTGATGGCGGCGTTTGGAGGCGTCCTTTGATTGATATGATAACCGATATTGGAGATGAACAGAATAATTTACCAACAAGTTTTTTCTTGCAACAAAACTATCCCAACCCGTTTAATCCAACGACAACAATAAAATACTCGGTCTCCAAAGCAAGTTTTGTTACAATAAAAATTTATGATGTATTAGGAAAGGAAATAGCAATTATAGTAAAAGAGAATAAACCAGTAGGAAGTTATAGCATCGAATTTAATGCAAGTAAACTTGTAAGCGGAATTTATTTTTATCAACTTAAAGCTGGTGAGTATGTGAATACAAAAAAGTTGGTGCTGGTTAAATGATTTTTCGGAATTACTTCTCAGCACGAAAAGATAAGAAGTTTTTTTTAGAACAATAAAGGAGAATCTGAAAATGAGAACCTTTTACCGTTTCTTAATAAATTCAGTTCTATTCTTTTTCTTTCTTAACGTATCAATATATTCTCAATGGCAACAAACAAATGGGCCTTACGGCGGCATCGTTTGGTGTCTTGCTAGTAACGGAACAAATCTTTTTGCGGGTACTTATGGCGGTGTATTTCTTTCTACTGACAACGGCACAAGCTGGAATGCTACGAATACAGGACTTCCCATAAACACTCCAATTTTTTCAATGGCTGTTAGCGGAACTAATCTATTTGTCGGAACCAGCGTCAATGGTGTTTTTCTTTCTACAAACAACGGAACAAACTGGACAGCAGTAAATTCAGGCATTCCCCAAAATTCTACTGTTTATTCTCTTGCTATTAACGGTTCAAATCTTTTCGCTGGAACGTCCGAGGGTGTTTTTCTCTCCACAAATAACGGTACAAATTGGAATGCTGTTAACACAGGACTTACCGACACTTATATTAATTGTCTCGCTATTAACGGAACAAATCTTTTTGCCGGAACTCGTAGCGGTGTATTCTATTCTACGAATAATGGGACTAATTGGACTGTAGTGAATTCCGGTTTGACTAATACATACATTAATTCTCTGGCGATAATCGGGACCAATCTCTTTGCCGGAACGCATGGTAAAGGAGTATTTCTTTCAACAAACAATGGAACAAGCTGGAGCCCCTCAACCATCGGACTTCCTACTGGAGACCTTTGGGTTTTATCACTTTCTGTAAATGGATCGAATCTCTTCGCCGGAACTTCAGACCGGTTTTGGATTTCCAGAAATAACGGTAATAGTTGGACAGATGTAAGCACCGGGCTCACAAACTCCGCAGTTCATTCACTTACGGCTAATGGGGCAAATCTTTTTGCCGGTAATGATGACGGGGTATTTATTTCCACAAACGGCGGGACAAGCTGGAGCGAAGTAAACTCCGGTCTTAAAGGTTCTGTAGTTCAATCTCTTTTATTTAATGGTACGAATCTTTTTGCAGCAACTGATGGAGGAGGTATTTTTCTTTCCACAAACAGCGGCACAAATTGGTCTGCTGTAAACAGTGGATTGGCGGCACTTAATATTAAATGCCTTATTGCTAATAACGCAACCATTTTTGCGGGCGGTGCATTCGGTGTATTTCAAACATCTAACAACGGTACACACTGGGATACAGATAGCACAGGTCTTCCACCAAATCCTTTTGTTAATACTCTATTATTTAACGGAACAAATTTCTTTGCTGGAGTTGATGGTGGAGTATATCTTTCTACAAATAACGGCACAAACTGGAATGCAGTAAATTCCGGACTACCAACAAACACTATTGTTTCTTCCCTTGCAGTTAATGGAACAAATATATTTGCTGGTACTCATGATGGCGTGTATCTATCAACTAACAATGGAACAAGCTGGGCCGTTGTGAACACAGGACTTACTAACACCTATATTAATTGTCTTGCGGTAAACGGGACGAATCTTTTTGCAGGTAGCAACGAAGATGGAATATTTCTTTCCACAAACAACGGTACAAGTTGGTCTGCGGTTAATACGGGGCTTCCCTTTAAATCTTCAATATTCTCACTGGTAGTTAATGGTGGAAATCTTTTTGCAGGCACTAATAGCGGCGTGTTTTATTCTAGGAACAACGGAACAAGTTGGACGGCAGCGAATACAGGATTTGCATACTCTACTTATATTTTATCTCTTACGTTTAATAGTACAAGTCTAATTGTAGGAACTCAAGGTAGCGGTGTATGGAAACGACCTTTGTCGGAAATTATTCCTCTTCAGTATACCGTGACTACCAGCAGTAACCCTACAAATGGCGGTTTTACATCAGGCGGTGGAACATTCGATCAAGGTACGCAATTAACTGTCTCGTCAACTCCAAACAGCGGTTATAGCTTTGTTAATTGGACTGAAGGAAGTAATATCGTTTCAACAAGTTCGAGTTATACATTTACAGTAAATGGAAACAGAACACTTGTTGCAAATTTTGCAGTAATCCCACCGACACAATACTCAGTAAATTTAATAAGTAATCCAAGCAATGGCGGAACTACGGGCGGAGGAGGCAATTACAATTCCGGTACCAGCGTAACAGTAACTGCAACGCCGAACTCTGGTTATACATTTACTAACTGGTTTGAGGCTGGAACAATATTATCAACTAGTACTAATTATACTTTTACTATAAGTAGTAACAGAACGCTTTTTGCTAACTTTACTATTAATAAAGATACAGTAACGGTAACGGCTAATCCTGAAAACGGAGGAACTGTCAGCGGAAACGGTACATATAATTACGGGAGTTTTGTAACTGCAAGAGCCACGGCAAAAAACATAACCGGTAGTAAATTTCAATTTACGAACTGGACTGAAAATGGAATTGAGGTATCTAAAAGTCCTTCATACTATTTTACTATTACAGCAAATAGAAATTTAGTTGCTAACTTTTTAGATATTACATCAGTTAATGATGAAGGTGGAATACCAACTAAGTTTGTTTTATCTCAGAATTACCCTAATCCGTTTAATCCTACTACAAAGATTCAATTTAGTATTCCCAAAGAAGTATATGTCAAACTAAATATATACAATACACTTGGGCAGGAAATTGCAAGATTAGTTGATCAAGAATTACCGGCTTCAACATATTCAGTTGATTTCGATGCAACAGAATTACCGAATGGAATTTATTTTTACAAGATTCAAGCTGGAGAATTTATGCAAACAAAGAAAATGATTTTGCTGAAATAGTTGTTACACGATATGTCCATATCCAAAACTCCGTGCACATATAAAAAGCAAAATATTGTATAACGGTTGGAATTTTATTACTGATTAGGATATATATAATAGATAGAAAAATTAAATCTCGGTCACAAAATGGTCACAACATTCTTAAAAGCTGAAAATAAGTTTAAAACACAGCATTTTGTTCCGGGAAGAGATTCCCTGACTCTCCGCCCAGAAAAATAAAACCTCGATTATAGCAAATGAATGCTGTTTTCGAGTTTTTTGATTTTTAAAGTTGTCGCTGTAGTCTGCTTATTAGGGTGTATTTGGTGTAGTTGGTAATTTTTTTGTCACAAAATTTTCTAATCAATTCTTCATTTCACGAAGCATAAAAAAATGTTAGATCAAAATCATTACTTTGATGACGAATGAGGTTTTGAATAGCCACAGTATAGACAACCAATATCTATTATCGATTGTATTCCCTATTGTATAACATGGGTTTATGGAAATATTTTGCTATATTTTCTCTAATTAAAAAATTGTTGATATTATTTTTATCTATCAAATAATTTGGAGTATCCAATGAAACCAAGTATTAACTGTGTGTTAATTATATTTATCTCATTCTTATTGATGACTCAAAACAGTTTTTCGCAGCCAAAGGATTTGAACAAAGAGTCAGCCAAAATGAAAGTTGCTGCAATAAAGACATGCACCCAGCAGCTTTTCGATTATGCTTTTGGCGAAGCTTCTAAAGATGGGAAAAAATTTCTGTATTCCGAATTCGATAAAAACGGTTTTGTTACATCGCAGATAGTTTATGATCAAAATGGTGAAATAAATTATAAAATGAAATATGGATACGATCCGAAAGGAAATGTAATTTCCCAAATAAAATTTGATGAAAAAGATAATATCGATTCCATGTTTACTTTCAAATATGACGAGAACAATAATTTGATTGAGAAGGCTGAATTAAAAGCAGACGAAAGCATTAGAAGCAAACTCCAATTTGAATTTGACGTAAATGGCAATCTAGTAAAAGAAACAAGACTGGATTCTGATGGCGCTGTAGAAAGTAAAACAATACTCACGTATTCCGAGGGAAATAAAATTGTTAAGAAAGTTAAATACAACGCCGAAGGAAAACTTCTCGAGAAGTTCGGGTATGAATATGATACCGCTGGTAATTTATCTGTAGAAGCACAATATGACGACGAAGGCCGTGTGGTTTATAAAGAGATGAAGAATTATATAGACGGCGGTAAGGCTGTAGAATCTATAAAATACGATTCCGATGGTAAAGCAATTGGAAAAGTTGTTTCAAAATATGAAGGGAAAAAGCTGGTTGAAAAATCTCGCTTTGAAGATGGTGATTTAATGGAATCAGTTATTTATAAATTTGATAAAAATGGAAACATAATTGAAAATTCAAATTATGGCAAAGGCGGTGCATTAATTTATTCTAAGACTTATAAATTTGACGCAAAGGGAAATATTGTTGAAGAACAAAACGATAATAAAGATGAAAATACTTTTGTTAAATATGATTATAAATATGATCAGAAAGGAAATCTGAAAGAAAGAATTACTAGCGATAAACTAAACGAGCCGATAAAACTTTTGGAAGTGGAATATGAGTTTTATAACTAAAGGAATTAGCACACAAATCCGCCTGTCCATATCCAAAACCTTGTACGCTTATAAAAACGTAAAATAAATTGTACGGCCATTTGAAAATTTATTACAGATAGATCATACACATAATAGATAGAAAAAATTTTGTCTTGGTCACAACACTCTCCAAAATCGCGAAAATAAGTTATAAACACGGTATTCTAAGCATGGAGGGGATTCCCGACTCTCCGCAAAAGCTCGAAAGACATTTCGAGCTTTTGCATTTTAAAGATTGTCTTCTTTTGCATGCATCGACATCTATTTACAAAGAATAGTATTTAATGAAATTTTAAAGTCATGGTTTTTAATCGTTTATTTTACATCCTGAATCACAAATGATTTATTACTTAGCTCTGTTTCAAATTTTAGATACATTCAGATTTATTTAGGAAAAAATTTTCTTATTCAATAATTTCGTCATAGGAAAAAGCACTATTTGCCTCTAAGATTCCACTTTATTTCTGGAATATTATTCCAGAATCTTTCAGACACTTCTGCTTTATTCTAAGTATCATAACAGAATTCCACGCTAGCATTATTTCGTTTGAAAGCAACATCAATATAGATTTTGTTACACGAAATACATTTATACCTCTATACAAGTAGATATGTAAAAATATTTCTAATCCTTAACGGAGGGAATAATGCAAGCTGACAAAAAGAAATTCTATTCCACGTTATTAATCCCATCGTTTATATTTTTTTGTGCCTTATCATATATAGAGGAGTCTTCACTAACCGAACCGCAAAATAAAATCTTTGCTGAAAGATTAAAAATTCGTTTTCCTTTTCATAAGGAGAAAAAATGAAACACATCATAAAAATTTTATCGCTCATTCTAATTATATCAACTGTTGGTTATTCTTGGGATTATAATGAACATAAGGAATTAGGTGATGCAGCATTTTTAAAAATTCTAAAAAGGTTAATTGAATCCGGCTATTTTAATAATCAGCCGGAAACATCTATCTTTCTTGAGAATTATTTGCAAATGAAATACGACACTCAATCAAAGAATTATTATTTCCTTAACCTTTCTCATGAAGATAACATTATAACTTATGGAACTCTTAATGGATTGGCTGGTGACCATTCAGATAACCCACTAGATATGAATGAGTTTTTACAGTACCGCTCTTCTGTATTGAATAGAATTGTGAAATTACAAAGTGAATACTCATCTAAATACGAAACGGGAGCGGCTAATATGGATGTTCTCAGCAAAGATTTTAAATATCTTCTGCTTGCTCTTACCGATTTATCACACTTTCATAACTACGGAACACCGTTGCAAAAACAGATAGGAGAATTCAATAAGAAGCTAATTCTAAAATTACAAAGACCATTTTCCGTTGATACTGTTATGAGTGAATTAAAAAGCACCAATTCAATTAACAAGTATGTTTCCTTACATACTTTCGCAATTTATTTGGCAGAAAAAGCTGGGGCAAACCTTAGCAAGAATCCGGAAAAATCAAAAGAGTTTATGTATTACGCACTAATTTTTAATTCATTCGCCGATCATTTTCTAGAAGATATATTTCCTTCAGGCCATATGGTAGTTAACCGTTCCTTACTAAGCGGAGTAATCAATAACAGAGCCTTGCATGATTTTTATAACGAAGAAGGAGTAAACGTTGCCAATCTTAGGGGTGAAACCTGGAAGCAATACGGTGATGGAACATTGAACAGCAGGTTTTCCAGTTGGAAGACAAAAGCTAGTTACTCTGATGTAACCTATTCACAATATTCGGAAGATACTGAGAGGATTATTAATGCTGTTTCAGAATCAATCGCAGATATTTTCTCTTCCCTTAAATCCGCATCTGCAGATTCGAACCACAAGTCGATATTTGACCGAGTTCCTGATGATGAGACACGTGTTTCCGATTTCTTCTTATCCGAGTACAAATCGCTTACATATATTCCTATTCCATTCAACACCGATGTAAGTGGTTTTAAATTGCCCGAAAATAATATCAATGAGATCAGAAAGAATACTCAGCTTCTTCAAAACTGGAGTTTTATCAGAAGCAGAGTTGCAAATTCTATTTCGCTTGGATTGAGTACTGTATCCGGAGATGAAGGATGGCATGAATACGATTTGAGACTTTCATTCGGTTCTGCTTTTTATTCTTATAATTATAATTTCGATCGCACAAAGGCATGGACTGTAGATTACTGGTTTGGAACCACGATATCGTTTGCATTATTAAAACAAAATAATTTCGATTATTGGGCGCACATTCTCAAAGGGGGCATCGCTTATAATTATGATATATGGGTTTCTGAAAGCAGATTCTTAGGAATTTATGGTTACATAGAAGCAGGGTGGCTGCGGGTACATTCATTTCCGTATATAGGGATAAATGATATGGGGCAATATGTACGTGGGGAAATTCCCGGAGAGAATCATTTTTTATTTAGTCCTTCAATTGGTCTTCAACTCGGTTCTTTGATTGGAATCAACTATTACGAATGGCCCGTGTGGTTAAGAGTTCCGATTCAATGGTTGCTGCCATTGAAATTCAGGTATTCAGCCAAAATTCTGGCCGGTAGTGCGCCGGAGTATCAATGGATTTTTGAATTGGATTTAGTTTTTTAATTCAAATAAAGAATTATGGCATTGAAAAATAATAAATGATACTGCATTCAGCAGTAAAAGTCTGGTAGCAATTTATATATCTCGAGGAGGATAAGATGAAATCTAAAAACTTCGACAGTCTGTTTTATTTCTTAATTGTTTTTACTTTAACATTTATTGCGATCAGTTGTAAAGAAGGTCTCACAGAACCGCACCTCACGGTCCTCACAAATGAAAATCTTATAAAATTACAATCAGCCGCTGATAGAGTAATAACGAACTACAAAACTCCCGGCTTGGCAGCATACATTAAAGTAGAAGGTGAGGGGGAATTATATATAACACGCGGTGTAAGCAATCTGGCAACAAATGAGCCCATGAATGCAAATAACTATTTTAGAATTGCGAGCATAACAAAAACTTTTACCACTGAGACAGTCCTTATACTAGTTGATGAAGGAAAAATTGATCTCAACAAATCAATTTCTTCTTACTTGCCGGAATATAATATACCAAGTGGTGATAAAATTACTATAAGAATGCTGGGTAATATGACAAGCGGTTTGTTTACTTATTCTGCTGATTCGGTTTTGATGACGCAAATGTATAATTCAAAAGGAGAAAAAATATTCACACCTGAGGATCTTGTAGCAGCATCATTTAGGCATCCTCTTAATTTTACTCCCGGATCTAAATATGAATACTGCAACACTAATACTATAATACTTGGGTTACTAATTAAAAAGGTAACAGGTGAACCTGTAGCTCAGGTAATGAGTGAAAGAATATTTCAGCCTTTAGGTTTGGTTAACACGTTCTGGCCCCTATCACGCTTTATGCCCTATCCATATACTCACGGATATTCTGCAAAAACAGGCTCTTTGCTCGATGAAACAAATTGGAGTCCCTCATGGGGAGATGCTGTCGGTATTCTGATATCAAATTTTTCTGATCTAAAGATATGGATAAGAGAGATATATGAAAGGAATTTACTTTCCACTAGTACAAAGAATGAACGATTTCAATGGGTTGACCAAGATGGTGCTGGAGTGCTTTTTTACGGTTTTGGACTTGAGAAGCTTAACGGTTGGATCGGACATCCGGGAATAATTGAAGGATATAATTCTCAAATCTTTTATCATCCCGATAAAAAGATAACGATTATTATCAGTGCAAACTCTGATGATGATACGCCTGCCATGCAGGCTTTAAATCAATTCGCTGGTATACTTGTTCCGTGATAACAGGGATAAAACTCTTTTGGGAAAGTAAATAATGAAATAATTATTTTGGATCAATTGTGTACGAAGAATAAATAATAAAATACTTATTATACTATTGGAGATTATTTTATGAAAAATTCTATTCGAAATTTTATCGCGATTTTCATCTGCAAAAAGAAATTTTTTGTCCCTGTGTTGTTATTATCTCTTACATCTGGATTGATTCTATCATGTCAAGATAATTCTAATCCTCTAGCTTCTCCAAATAACGATAAACTTACTTCCATTTTCGAACATCTGACGGATTCCCTTATCGCAAACTCTAAGGTACCCGGTTTAATTGCAGCGGTTTGGGCACCAGATCAAAATCTTACCTGGATCAAAGCAAAAGGAAAATCAAATATTGCAACTGGCGAAGCGATGAAGGATGATATGAAATTTCGAATGGGAAGTGTTACAAAAACTTTTACCTATACCGTACTTTTGCAGTTGGTTGATGAAGGCAAAGTCAGTCTGGAAGATAAAATAACTAAGTATCTTCCAAATTATTCAATATGGAATAACATTACAATTAGAATGATCTGTAATCATTCCAGCGGAATTTATAATTACACGGACAAATCACCTACCTTAGCAGGACCGGTAAAAGCTAACCCCATGAAAATCTGGCAGCCTCAGGAGTTAGTTGACATTGCATATCAGGAACCATTTTATTTCACTCCTGGAAGCGGTTATCACTATTCAAATACAAATACAATAATTGCCGGTATGATAATCGAAAAGATAACCGGTAATACACTCCCTTATGAATTAAAGAAAAGAATTTTAGAGCCGTTAAAGCTTTACAATACAGCATACCCGGCCGATAATTTTATGTGGGGAAATTATTCTCATGGATATAGTTGGGGTGAAAATGAAAGTCCATTACCCGATGTTACTGAAGCATTTAATCCTTCATATGCGGGTTTTGCTGGTGCTTTGATCTCAGATATTTATGATTTGAAAACTTGGGTACAAGTGCTTGTAAAAGGTTCACTCATATCAAGCTCATTACAAACAGAGAGACTAAATGCAATAAACGATAGCCCGTTAACCGGATATGGACTTGGAATTGCAAATTTGGGTATTGAAAACGGGAAAAAAATATGGGGTCATTCCGGGACAATATTTGGTTTTAAAACACTTGCTTATTACTGGCCCGAAAAAAATATTACATTCATTTTGTTATTTAACAATTCGTCGTATGATCCTACTATGGTATTGGTGGAATTTTTTGATAAGACAATGAAATTCATTGAAGGCAAATTATAATATTTATCTTAATTGATTTTTGAGTACAGTTCAAATGTAGTAATCTATTTGAAAAAAATGAACATTGGAGTAAATGAAAATAAACTTGAATCGGTAGAATCTTACAAGTAAGATAAAGCTGCAGCGTCTCGTAACTCCTCCTTCCACCAACAAAACTAAAGCTCTCGATCAGTTCAAAAAATTAATTGATCATAAAAATAAAGTCTCCTATCATGGTGATATTTATTATAAAAAGGATGTAGATAAACTGCTTAAGTATTTCGAGCGGTTCAAATCTTGGGTAGAATCTTTAGCCAAAATATAAATTTCTAGTTTAGAATGTTCTTTTCTATTTCTTACAATTTACATAAGGAATAGTCACTCTTCAGTCATTAAGATTTATGAAACTATTTGTGTTATTAGGCGAATTGATTTCACCGAAGAATATGTTATTCGAGGTTTTTGCTTTTATATGGGGTCAGTGTAGTCGGTCATATTTTGGTCGCAACGATGATTTAATTATTGCCAAATATTTTAACATTTGTTAACTTATACTTAGAAAAGATTAAGAATAATAAACAACCTATTTATTTGAAACTGATTTGGAAGTATTAGTGTTTAACGTCATACAGTATTAGTATATCTTAATATATCTTTGTCTTAGATTTGTATTAGATTTTTCAAGTTATTAATTACATCTGTTTACAAAAATTCGGGAAACACATTGAAAAAAATCCAGATACTACTTATTGAAGATAATAAGCTTCTGCGTGATGGCATTGCATCAATGCTCAAAAAGCAGCCTGATATGCATGTTGTTGCTACTATTGGTAATGGCGAAAACATTCTTTTGATGATGGATAAGCACAAGCCAAATATAGTGCTTCTCGATCTCGGTTTACGGAATCAAAACAGTTTGCAAGTTGTAAAATTAACAAAGCAGCATTTTCCGGGAACCAAAGTAATAGTGATGGATCTTATACCGCTTCAAGCAGATGTTTTCGATTTTGTTCAGGCAGGAGTTTCAGGATTCATACTCAAAGATGCAAACGTTGCTGATTTTTTTAAAACTATCCGATCAGTTTATCAGGGCGCTAAAGTTTTACCATCGCATTTAACCGGCTCACTTTTTTCTCAAATCGTTGAACATGCTGTTAACGGATCCAACCATTCGGCAATCATTGAATCGGTTCGTATGACAAAACGTGAGCGGCAAGTAATTGAATTGATTTCTGATGGACTCACAAATAAAGAGATCGCACAAAAACTTCATCTATCAACCTACACAATAAAAAGCCACGTCCATAACATACTTGAAAAATTAGCGCTTAATACACGTGTGCAGATTGCAAAACACGCTCATCTTTCTGACTCCTACAAAACTGCAATAGAGACTACTTCATTAATTGGTGAGTAATTCTCTTCCCTTAACTACTTAAAAGATGTAGTTCCTTTTTCATCCCTTTGCTCGATAGTATGTCCCTATTTGTAATCATATCTTTTATTTACAAGCATTAGTCAAATAGATGAATGACTTGTAAAATAAATTTAACAGGAGAATCACTATGAAAAAACTAAGCGCAATTTCTTTAGTTCTAATTTTTGCTGTATCCCTTTTTATATGCAGCTGCAGTGCAAGCGGACAAGTTTCAACTAATAAACAACAAAACGCAAAAACTGTCAGCGTGAGCAAGTAAAAAAGTCATCAAAATTTTTTTAAAATAATGAATCGTTGGTTTTAGATAATTCAGCTAAAAATGGAAACGATTCATACGAAGCGAATTTATATTTGCCAATGCCGGCATTAGAAAATACTTTCCGAAACTTGAGGTTTGTTTACTCTAATTACATCCGCATCAATAATGAAATTATTGGTTGTGGTGATTAGAAGATTGTACTATTGCATGGATTTGGCACATCATTACATACGTGGAATAACATAAAGAAATTATTTTTGAAAGAATACTATCTTTTAAACTTCTAGTAATTCCCTTTCATTAATTACTTAAAAGATGTAGTTCCTTTTTCATCCCTTTGCTCGATAGTATTCCACTACTCGTAGTCATATCTTTTACCTGCAAGCATTAAACAAATACATGAATGACTTGTAAATTAATTTAACAGGAGAATCACCATGAAAAAGTTAAACGCAACATTCTTAATTCTAATTTTTGCTGTATCTCTTTTTATTTGCAGCTGCAGTGCAAGCGGAGGAGTATCCGTAGGTAAACAACAAAACGCGAAAACTGTAACGTTGAACAAGTAAAAAAAGTCGTAAAAAATACTGTTAAGACAATGACTCGTTGGTTTTAATAAATTCAACCAAGAATGAGAACGATTCATAAGAAGCAAAATTTATAGGCGCAAAATATTCCGATGAATTAAAAAACCGCCTAACAATAAAAGGAAAATCTAGATGTCTAATTTTGCAATATATTTAATAGGAACTCTATTTGTAGCCGGCGGATTAGCTTGGGCAGCTTATAAATTGGGAGCTCAGCCAATTTGGATTGGCATAGGTGTCATTATCGTAATCGGTTTGGGAATTATGGCAGCTGTGTCAAAGACCCGGCAGAAAGAAAAATCTGGTACCGACAAGTGAAAAATAAAACAATCATGAACATGTGTTATATAATTAACTCTATGAGAATGTTAATATCATTGAGCTTATTGTTTTTCCTTTCAAATTATATCCAGTCAATGCCGGCATTAGAAGGTAATTCCAGAAACTTAACGTATGCTTACTCTGATAACATCCAAATCAATTATGAAAAGATTGGTTATGGTGATAAGATGATTGTACTCTTGCATGGATTCGGTGCATCATTACATACGTGGGATGATATAAAGGCATTATTCCCGAAAAGCGAATTCACGCTTTACCTTATTGATCTAAAAGGATTTGGTAATTCTTCGAAACCAGAGGATGATAAATATACAATTCAAGAACAATCAAAAATTGTCAAACAATTTATTAAGGACATTAATACAGATTCTTTGTATCTCATCGGTCATTCTTTTGGAGGAGCAGTTGCGCTGCTTACTCAAATATCATTATTAAATGAGAAGAGTAAAACAAGAATTAGTAAATTGATTCTGATTGATTGTCTTGCCTATATGCAGGAGATGCCGGTATTTATGGAAAATTTGCGAACACCTCTTTTAAATAAATTAACATTTCTATTGCCCAATAAATTCAGAGCAGAGTATATTCTAAATAAAATTTTTTATGATAAGAAGATGGTTAATGAAAAATTAATTAACAGGTATGTAGCTTTTTATAGCGGAGACGATCTCGAGTACACTTTTATTACGTCTGCCAAGCAGATTGATCAAATTGGATACGAAAAAATAATAGATGCTTACAAAAACATTCCGACACCATGCTTGATTATATGGGGCAAAAATGACCCGGTAATATCAGTGGATAATGGCACCAGACTTAGTAAGGAATTGCCTAATGCAAGATTGGAAATAATTGATAAATGCGGACATGTTCCGCAGGAAGAAAAGCCCGTGGTAACATTCGAAAAAATATATGCATTTATTAAAGGGCAACGATGAAACGATTAATCAATCTGCTTGTAATTCTCTCTCACCATCTCACCTAAAAGATGTAGTTCCTTTTTCATCCCTTTGGCCGATTGTTTTGTCCCAAGTATCTTCATAACCTTTATCCACCTAAATAACATAAACTATTTATTATTTAAGGAAAGTCATTTAATAAACTAAGGAGAAAAGAAACATGAAAAAAATTTATTTTACAATTGTATTACTTCTGATGGTTGCTGTTGATATTTCTCAAGCACAATTAGCAACAGATAGCTGGGCATTCGGTTTTGGTTTCGGTTATCCCAGATACATAGGTGTACAAGTTACACCTACACATTCTAATTATGGTGGGTATCTTTCACTTAAGAGGAATTTTTCAGAACATTTTGGATTAAGATTTAAGGGCGGTTTTTCTCACATGGAAGGAACATGGGTTAATCTAGCTTCGGCAACTATTACAGAATCAACAAACCTTATTTCCGGCGATCTTGATTTTATGTATTACCTAATTCCATGCGAACCGGTTTCACCCTATGTGTATGGTGGAGTTGGCGGCACTTACAGAATGTTAACTAACAAAGCAACAGCGACTTTGGATGATAACGCAACTGGAGCCGAATGGAACTTTGGCTTCGGTGTAGAATGGGCTCTTGACAGGGATTGGAAAATTGTAACAGAGTTTGGTTATCATTCAACAAGCAATTCAGAACTGGATGGTTTTTATAGTCCTAATGGAAACGATTCTTATTGGGGAGTTAACGTTGGGTTACTTTACTTATTTGCTCAAGGCGGGCCGTCAAAGTTATGTCAACTTTATCCCGGTATAACTCCTGAAACGAAAGATCTAACTCTCAATGACTTAAATAAAATTGAAGAGATGATTGTTAAGCATATTCCAAAGGAAATTACCAAAGAAGTTGTTGTCGAAAAACCGATGAAAGCTATGATGACGGAAAAATGGATTCTTATTGGTGTTAACTTCGACTTTGACAAGTCAACACTTTTACCGGAATCATATCCAATACTTTACGATGCTGCGAAGACATTATTAAGGAATCCAGATATAAAAGTTGAGATACAGGGCTATTGTGATTATATCGGTTCCGTTGAATACAACAATAAACTTTCATTAAGAAGAGCAGAAACTGTAAAAATGTTTCTTGTTTCCAAAGGTATAGCTGCAAACAGACTTACAACAGTCGGTTTCGGAAAAAGCAATCCGGTTGCTGATAATAATACTGCCAACGGCAGAGCAATGAACAGACGCATCGAATTTAAAGTGCAATAATCTTTATGATGAAAAGGTCACTAAATAAGTGACCTTTTCTTAAAATAATTTCTCATAATTTTTATTATAGGAAAGTTATCTAAGTTAAGAAAGGCTTAAGTGAAATTATATTTTCCGTTATGTGGTTTTTCGAAAGCAAACCGATTGTACCAAATGACAACGAAGAGAATGCGGCAAAGAATAGAAGAGTTGAAATCAAAGCAATAAGGAATGGAACAGAAGCAGCTAAACCAGCAGAGAAAAAATAATTTACTTTAAACTGCATTAATTGTTTTACAAACTCGGTTAAACTCTCTTTCTCCACCTCACCTGAAAGATGTAGTTCCTTTTTCATCCCTTTGCTCGATTGTATTCCACTACTCGTAATTATATTTTTTTCTACAAACATTAATCAAATATATGAATGACATGTAAAATTAATTTAACAGGAGAATCACTGTGAAAAAGCTAAAAGCAATATTCTATATTAGAATTTTTGCACTAGTAATCACTTTATATCTTGTCTCTGCAATATTCCCGGGACAAATATCAGCGCAACAAAATGATGTTAATTATCAGGAGTTTTACGATCAATTAAGTCCTTACGGTCAGTGGATTGAAGACAATAATTATGGATATGTGTGGATTCCAACAGCAGGTCCGGACTTTGCACCATATTTAACCAATGGTTACTGGATACTAACAGATTACGGTTGGATGTGGGTATCAGATTATAACTGGGGCTGGGCAACTTTCCATTATGGACGCTGGGATTACAATGGTTCTTATGGCTGGTTCTGGGTTCCGGATTATGAATGGGGTCCTTCATGGGTTACCTGGAGAAGATCCAATGGTTATTATGGTTGGGCACCGATGAGACCAGGTATTTCCATAAGTGTGACTTTTGGCGGCTATAATGATGTACCAAACGATCGTTGGATATTTGTAAGAGACAGAGATATTGAAAGGCACGACATTGGTCGGAATTATATTGATCGAAAAAACAATTCTAGTATCATGAATAATTCAACAGTGATTAATAAAACTTACTATGATGATAAGAGACGTACAACATATGTCGCTGGACCTGGCAGAGAAGATGTTCAAAAAATTACCGGCAAAACAATTAACCCGGTTACCGTTCGTGAAAAAGACAAACCGGGTCAGAGTTTAAACAATGATCAGGTGCAGATATACAGACCCCAAGTACAGAAGAATAACAACGGGTTAAAACCGGCACCATCTGAATTAACAAAATTAAAAGATGTAAAACGGATATCGGAAAGAAATGCCGAAAAGCAGCCACAGAATATACAATTGCAGAATAGTAAAACAGGAAAAGGACAACAACAACCTGCCGGGAATCCTACTCAACAGCGGAATACAAATCCACCGAATAACAATATAAATAAAGGACAACAACCTGCTGTGAATTCGGTAAATAAGGTTGACACTAAAAAGAATGCATATCAACCGCGGAATTTAGATCCTCCAAAGAAGGAAAATAAAAAGGATCAACCATCACAGTTGCGGAATACAAATCCACCAATTAACAATGGCAATACAAATCAACCAAATCAACCGCGGTATTTAGACCCTCCCAAAAAAGAAAATAAAATAGATAGACCATTACAACCGCAGAATAAAATAGTACCAAAGAATAATAATACAGATCAACCACCGAAAGCACGAACCGTGAATCCACCTAAGAACAATAGTAATACAAATCAACCACCGAAAGTACGAACTGTGAATCCACCAAAGAACCAGAATATGGATCAACCATCAAAATCCATTCCGAAGGATGATAAAAAGGAAAATAGAAAACCAGAATGATTACATGGTGATGAGATTGATGTGTGTTATTATGAATGAAAAAGTAGATTGCTTTTATTGTTGAATATAGAAAAAGAAAAGTATTTCCAACTAATAGAAAGGTTAAATATCATGTTATACACTATCGCTGTAATTTTAATAGTATTGTGGTTACTTGGATTGGTCGCCGTTCCTGTTATGGGCAGTTTTATTCACATTCTTTTGGTAATTGCAATTATAATGGTCTTAGTTAGAATCATTAGCGGACGCCGCGCACTGTGAACGAATATTAAATAACAAAATTTATTTAGTAAACAACGATCATAATTGAGAAGAAAGTTTTCATACTCAATGATTAATAAGGAAATATTGCAATGTTATTTAAACAACTCCGTACTCTTCGATTACCGGACATGCTTACTCTTCTTGGTCTTCTGTGTGTTTCCTCTTCAGTTTATTTTTCTTTTAAAGGGTTTTTAGTAATTGCATACGGTCTTATCCTCATGCAATTCCTCTTAGATTATTTTGATGGAAAGTTAGCAAGAGCAATTGGCGGAGGAGTGCTGGGTGTTTACCTGGATAGTTTTACGGATTTTATGGCAGTTGCTTCCTCTGTTGTATTTGGTTGGTTCGTTGGGATAGACGGAATTGCTATGCTCATTGCTGGATTTTTAAATGTCGGTGCAGCGTCAATAAGATTGGCTTACTTCACGGCATATAAACAAAAGGGCTTCACAGGTATTCCGACTGTATTAGCTGCATCAGCAGTCTCTACGATTGCCTTCCTTGGATATTTATTTGCCCAAGCATATCTCGTTTGGTTTGTGATTTTTTATTTCGTCTCGGCAGTTGCAATGATTTCTGATTTAAGACTAAAAAAAATATAATCACATAAATTTATGACTGAGCAAAGTAATTCTTTTAGCGGAATGCACTTCCTTGTTAGCGCAGCAGCATTTGTAATAATCATCGCAGGGATTAATCTTGCGCAATCGGTTGTTGTTCTGTTCCTTGTCTCTGTTTTCCTTGCTCTACTTGGAACTCCGCCTGTACTCTGGTTAAAGGAAAAACGTATTCCATCCGGATTTGCAGTGCTGATAGTTATGGCGGGTATGATAATTATTCTAATTCTGATTAGCGCACAAATTGGCACATCCGTTAACAGCTTTTCAGATGAACTGCCTTTATTGCAATCACGCATTCGAGAACAAGTCAAGGAGCTTACTGTACTGTTGACAAGCAAGGGTATTGTAGTTCCCCCAAAATTTTTTCTAGAATACGTTAACCCGGAAGCGGTGATGAAACTTACTGCCGGCTTACTATCGGGATTGAGTTCTCTACTTTCCGATCTTGTCCTGATCCTTCTCACAGTAACTTTTATCTTGCTTGAAGTCTCAAGCTTTCCTATAAAACTCCGCGCTATTCTCGGTGATCCTAAGCAGGTATTTCCCCATTTCACGAAGTTTGTTGTTGATATGAAACGCTATATGGTCATCAAAACTTTAATCAACCTGTTTGCTGGAATCTTAATCGCGGTATGGATGTACATACTCGGCGTGCAATTTCCCGTTCTATGGGGTTTCCTTGCCTTTGTACTCCATTATATACCAAATATCGGTTCCGTTATCGCGGCCATTCCTGCAGCACTTCTTGCACTTGTTCAACTCGGAATGGGCAGCGCACTACTTGTAGTTGCCGGTAATATTCTCGTTGGATTCATAATAGGTAATGTGATTGAACCTCGACTTATGGGGAAGAAATTTGGGCTCTCTACTTTGGTCGTCTTTCTCTCGCTGATTTTTTGGGGCAGCCTGCTCGGTTTGATCGGAGCGATTCTTTGCATACCGCTTACGATGACAATGAAGTTTGCATTTGAGAGCAATGAAAGCACACTATGGATTGCTGTGTTGCTCGGATCAGAAAAGTTCGATGATATTTCTAAACCAATGTCGAAGAAGAAGAAAGAACAATGATGAAAACACCACAGATGAAGAATACATCATTCAATTGGAGAGAACAATCGCTACTGAAAGTCGCGAAGTATGTAAGTTTTATTGTCGGTGCTGTCATACTTATCTGTGTACTGATATTCATTTTCTTCCCGGATCCTTTTATCAACGCATTCTTCAAAGACCGAATTACAAAAGCTTTTAAAGAAACTTATCCGGCATACTCAATAAAGTTTAGCGATATGCATTATAATTTTTGGAAGAATCGTTTAGGGTGTGATTCTCTAACACTGAAGACTAACGACTCTACGCTTACATGCAGTGTTGCTTCATTCTCCGTTAGCGGAATCGGTTGGATGAAAATTCTTATGAAAAAAGATTATACTTCTAATATTCTTACAAGCTCAGTGATAGATGCACAAAAAATTGTTCTTAATTTTCGTCAGTCTCAGAATGAACTTCGTTTTGATATGTTGCATATATCGGTACCTGATTCTGAAATGGTGGCTGATTCAATTAAGTTTTATTCTTTAATTGACGATGAACAATTCTTCGCAAAAAATCAATTTAGGCAAACCAGGTTTCGTTTTAATATTCCTCAAATAAAAATAATGGGTTTGAATTGTCTCGCATTACTTCAAGGAAATATCTATAGTGCCAGAAACATTAATATACATGATGTATTTCTTGATATTCTGGTGAACATGGATAAGCCCTATGACATGAACTCATCTAATCCACAGATGCTGAACGAAGCTCTATCTTCGATGAAGGAAATAGTAAAGGTTGATAGTTTGAAAGTCATAAATGGACGGTTGAACTATCGCGAGAGGTTTGTAGTTAAAGCAATACCTGGAGTGGTTAAATTTGATAAAGTCAATGTTTCAATAAGTGGAATTGCTAATAATACAGCTCACCCTGACACTACAATTATTCATGGGGAGGGACTTTTTATGAATTCCGGCACAATGAAACTGTTTATGGCAATTCCTCCCACATCAACGGATTTTTCTTTACGATATTCCGGTTCACTTAGCACGATGGATGTGACCGTATTAAATTCATTCATTGAACCATGTGAACATAAACGTATTAAATCCGGAATCCTTCAGTCTGCAACGTATAATATCAATGTTAATTCGGGGCATGCAAACGGTACCTTGCGAGCTGCGTACAAAGACTTATCTATCGCTGTTCTCAACAAAAATACCGGAAGTGAAAATGGAATTTTCGATCGGGTCTCCTCTATCTTTAGTAAAATATTTATTATCCGCGGAGCCAATATGCCGGATGAGAAAGGTTTAATGAAGATCGGTGAAATAAAATACACACGGAATCCGAGAGATTATTTTTTCAATTTTTTGTGGTTTGCGCTTCGCAACGGTATTGCTGATGTAATTGGACTTCCTCAAATATAACTTCCAGAAAAGTAATGAATATATATGTTTACTTTTTTTGTTTAGAAGAATAAAATATTTTCTTATATCATAAATAATTTTCCGCAAGAATATAGCGGGCGATCTCACCCAAAAGATGTAGTTCCTTTTTCATCCTTATGGGCGATTGATTCGCAATACATTTCTTGATATCATTATTCAGCAATGAAAAGACCAATAAAGCGATTAGGAAAACAAGATTAGATACGAATTTTTATGCTTGATTGTTTTTTCTTTGCTCATACAACCCCTAACCCAGCTGCAAATTAAAGCGGTATTTACAGCTGGGTTTATTAAAAAATAATAGCATATAAGTATAAGAGCTATACAAAGGCAAATAGCAATTACACAACCTCCATTTTTCCCCCTTCTATCAGGAAGAAGATAATTTTAAGTCTTACAAAGATATTTAACTAGGAAACTGCAACTGACATGAAAAGCAATTCTATTTATATCATTCCACTACTTCTTTTATTTGCTGCTATGAGTGACGCTTTATCAGCAAAAGAGAAAACAGTTATAAACTCAAATTCATACTTCCCAGTTAATAATGGTATAACATTGGTTTATAAATCATCATTTGGTGAAAGTATTACAAAATACTTTCAAGATGGTGAATTTATTATCAGCTCGAGTGAAGCTGATAAATTCAAGTATAGACAGACTTTGATAATAAAAGAAGACGGTGTTTATGTAAAAGAAACATATCGTTTCTTAAAAATATTTTTGTTTATTAAAAAAGAAGGAACGTTCACGTATGGAAAACCTTTATTACGATTTCCTCTCCCTTTGTCACCGGGTATGGAGTGGAAATGGGAAGGAGATGAATATTCAGATGGTGATACGAATAAAGTGAAGGTTACCGGCAAAGTTCTTAATAAGGAATTTGTTATAACGGAAGCCGGAAGATTTGAAGCAATAAAATTAGAATCCATTGTTGAAGGTTCTGACAACGTTAAAGATATAGCAACCGAATGGTTTGCAGAAGGTATAGGATTAATAAAAGCAAAAATAATGATTGAAGGCGGTGGAGCGATGGGTTTTCTAAGGGATATTCTAGGATATGGAACCATTGAATTTGAATTAAAAGAAATTAGAAAACAATAATCGAATAATTATCACTTTCACAAAATTCTAAAAAGAACATGCTAAAATTTAAATTACTATTTCTTATGATTTTCTGCATTTTATTTTCATGGAGTGTGCAAGCTCAGCAGAGATATCCTACACTCATTCAATCATCAAACGAGGATGAAATTATAACGCTCTCTGTGGATAAGTCTGTATATTATCCCGGCGACACCGTCCGTTTAACAGTTAAACGAAATGACCGCACGGCAACAGTTGTTGTAACTCCAGTCTTAGTCATTGAAGGGACAACACTAAAATCCATTGGCCACAACATATACAGCGCTGTCATCCCTCAAGCTTGCGCACCCGGTCGATATCGAGTTCGCCTCAAAGCTCAGGATGATGAAAAACGACGTTATGTTTATGATACGGATTGCATCGTTGATGTCGAAGAGTACCAGGTCATAGAGCAGATAAGTCATTATGTACATATTGAACCTGAAGCCGGCAGTGATGATATACAATCGGCTGTAACGCTCGACCGTAGTCAGATACAAAACCTTCGAGTGATATTCCAGCGCGATAGTATTCGGTTGGGAATGGGACCACAGTTTGTAACAATAAGGACATCAGTGCAATTGCGAGATGGAACTACGACACAAACTTTTGAACGGCGTGTCTTAACATTTCGAAATGACAACGATCCGAACCGGGACCGTGCTATGTTAATTCAATACCGTACAGCTTACGGTTCCTATGCAGCAATTCGATCGGAGGAATTTACACAAGTGCGGATACATTTAGACTCCCTTCCTGATTGGGCTATCATCAAGATCAACATCGAACCTGATTACACTATAAAAATTGGAGGTTACGATCGATCCAACTCTTACTCTCGCTATTTCCGTGTAAGAGGTCCGAAGATTGAGATGGGTTTTTCTCTCGCTATACCTAAAGTTTTGTTCGACACGCAAGCAAAAGATTCCTTAAACTACGGTAACTCAAGTGCGATGATACGATTTTATTTAGTGAACGGAGTATCGGGAAATCGATTCCCTGTTAATTTTGGGATAGGAACATTCGGTGTTAATTCTCCCATCGATGTTAATGTCGGACGTGGCGGATTTGCTTTGTCGTTATTCCTTGATGTGGCAGAGATGACGAGGATACTTGGAATAGACTTAATCAAGAAAATCACTGCAGGTCTGGAATTGGCTCCGTTCTTCCCAATAAATAAAAGGGCGCGGTTTTTAATTGACTTTCAGGTGGCTCTTATACTCTAAGTTCAGTTCAAACATATTCATTGGCGGAGATTGAAACTATTTAATCCCGGATTCTTAAAAGATGTATTAAAGAGTTAAAGAATGATGAAAAACGCTCAAAGATTTATTCGTAAAAAAAGATTAACCGGTAATTGTTTTTTCAATTGTAAGGAAGAATAAAACGAAAAATGTATTCTTTTTGTTTTTTTTATTTTTAGTTCCAATAATTCTTCAGGCGCAGTTTAAATCTTCGTTTGAAAAAAAAATATTCTTAAATCAAAATACATGGTTAAACCGGCAGACGTCAGTGAATGAGATTAATCGTCATTCCAATTTAGTCGCTGATACGAATAAAATATCAGCTCGCGACACTATTAAAACCTTATCCCCGGACACCATGAAGTACAATATGTATGGCGATTTGCTGAATGATGACCCAATCTATACCAAAAAGCGTCATGTATGGTTTCCTGCCTTACAAATTATCATCCAATGTGGGCTCTTAAATTTGTTCGATCATTATGTGATGCACTTCGATTGGGCTACAGTGGGATTCAATTCCTGGAATAAGACTGTCTTACACTCCGGTTTCCCGTGGAATAATGGATGGGAATGGGATAACGCAAGATTCGCCAATGACTTTTTACTGCACCCTTATACCGGCGCAAGCTATTTTAATGCGGCACGCTCGGGCGGATACAATTTTTGGGAGTCATCTTTATTTGTACTTGGTGGTTCTTATTTTTGGAAGCTTTTCGGAGAAAACGGAGGACCTGAGTTCAAACCGGCAAAGAATTCTATAATTGCTACAACTTTGGGTGGTATGGTTATGGGTGAAGGATTATACAGATTGGGGTCGGATGTTATCGATCTAAGAACTACAGGGGTAGAAAGAGTCAGTAGAGAACTCCTGGCTTTCATTATTAGTCCTGGCAGATCATTTAGCAGGCTTTTATCCGGGAAATTGTTTGATCATATCACAGAAGATGTTTATCAGACTGAACCGCTTAACATAACCTTTTCCCCTGGGTATCATAGAGTGAATGAAGGTACATCAATCGAAAAAGGATCTAGTAGCTTTAATTTAAATATTAATTTAGATTATGGAAATCCGTTTGAAAAAAGATCGCGGAAACCTTTTGATTATTACAAAGTCCTGGGGAGTTTAGATTTTGGAGTAGGAGATAAAATTGCCGCCAATATAACTGGGTATGGTATTTTATATGGAAATAATATTCAAAGCGGTAGTCTGGAAGCTTTAGTTGGGCTTTTTCAACACATGGATTATTTTGATAATAAAACTTTTGAATTGGGTACCTTTGCTTTTGGACCGGGAATAATTGCTAAACTCCCAATGAGCTATAATTCAAGTCTTTATACTAATCTTCATGTTAGTATAGTTCCTTTTGGCGCACTAAGCAACCGATTTGGTCCTGATACTTCACAGGTTAGGGATTTCGATTACGACAGTGGAGCTCTGATGACATTTGAAAGCACTTATAATATTGGAGGATGGGTAGGGCTTACATTTACAGCTTATTACTGGTGGTTACATACAATTTATGGAACTGCAGGAAATAGTTATATAGGATTAATCAAACCCAGAATTGCATTCAAGCTTTTTAACAATGTAAGCATTGGTTTTGAACATTTAGTTTACTACAGCGATAGATACCCGCGTGATTTTCCTAGTGTTCATTCCGTAAGAACCGAACAGAAAGTTTTTGTTCAAGTATTTATAGAAGAGTTCAAGTTCAAAAAATAAATTGATCTTTTCCGAATTTTTGATATCATGTAAAAAAATAAAATGGGCACAACCATTAAGAAAATTTATTTGTCTGCAAATAGTTCTCATACTGAATAAGCGTTGAAAAACTCACCTAAAGGATGTAGTTCCTTTTTCATCCCTTTGCCCGATTGAACAATCCTAAATTCCTTCCTATCATATTATGGTAATCATGGGATTAGTACGTGAAATATTTATTAATTACGGTTATAAAGGAGTTATTAAATGAATTCGCTGATAATTAAAGGAAACTGGAATGAAGCCGCAGGTAAACTCAAACAACAATTCGCAAACCTTACTGATGATGATTTACTTTTCAAAAATGGTAAAGAAGAAGAACTATTGGGAAGGTTGCAGAATAAACTCGGAAAAACTAAAGAAGAATTACGCAAAATAATTTCGAAATTATAGCGGTAGTTCACCGAGAAATTTAATGCGTTCCGGTTGCGAGAATTTCCAGCATACTAGTATAGTACAAATAAATAATTACAATAAAACCAACAAGGAGAATTATGAAAACCAAATATTCCATCTTAACGGCCATAGTATTAATAAACGGCTTATTATTTACAGGAATTAACTTCGCTCAGGCAACTAAAGTAGAAGCTGCAAAAGAAAAGGTTAAAAATGCAAAACTAGAGTTGAAAGATGCACAGGCGGAAAGTGATAAGGAATACCGTCAATTTAAGGCCTATGCCGAATTAAAAATCAACGATAACGAAAAAAGTATTGCAAAATTCAAAGTGAAGATTAAAACAGCAGACGAAAAATTCAAAATTAAGTATGATAAAAAAGTAGACTCGCTAGAGCAAAGAAATATCGAGCTTAAGAAAAAAATAAGTGAATATAAGTATGAAGGAAAAGATCAATGGGTAATATTCAAGCGCGGGTTTAATCATGATTTAAAGGTAGTCGGTAAAGCAATCAAGAATTTATTCGCAAAAAAAGATTAACTGAAATGGATAAGGCTACTAAGGAAGCAATTATATCTTGCATACTAGAATAAAGCATATAAATATTTCTAAATATCCTAAAAGGAGAATCATGAAAAACAAATATTTAATCTTAGCAGTTATAGGGTTAATTGGAGGATCAGTATTAACCGGTTGCAACATCAATCGAGAAAAAAAAGTAGAGAATGCTAAAGAAAATGTTAAAGAAGCAAATCAAGATTTGAAAGAAGCACAGGCTCAATATGAAAAGGACTGGCAACAATTCAAGAGCGATGCTGAATTAAAAATTACCGCTAACGAAAAAAGCATTGATACATTCAAAGTGGAAATGAAAACAGCGAGTAGAAAATTCAAAGCTCAATATGAAAAAGAAGTAGTGGTGTTAGAACAAAAAAATATCGAGTTAAAGAAAACGATAAGTGAATATAAGTACGAAGGAAAAGATAAATGGGAAGAATTCAAACAAGGGTTTAATCATGATATGGAGGTTGTTGGAAAAGCAATCAAGGATTTATTTGCAAAAAAAAAATAACCAGTAATTGATTTTTAATTGTTAAGGAAGAATAAAATGAAAAAAGTATACTTTTTGTTTTCTTTGTTTTTAGTTCCAATAATTCTTCAGGCGCAGTTTAAATCTGCGATGGGGAAAAAAATATTCTTAAATCAAAACACATGGTTAAGCCGGCCTACCGGACAGGCAGGTCAGCAGATGTCAATGAATGAGATTAATCGTTATTCCGATTCAGTTGCTGATACGAATAAAACATCAATTCGCGATACTACGAAAACCTCAATTCGCGACACTATTAAAACCTCTAATAAAACTTCTACTCCGGACACAATGAAGTACAACATGTATGGTGATTTACTGAATGACAATCCGTTGTATAACCCGAAATCTTCTTTGTTGATGGTTGCCCTAAGAGTTACCTTGTCAAACGTTTCCACTTTTTTAATTGACAGGTATATCCTTAACGAAAGTTTTTCAAGAGTAGGATTTAATTCATGGCAACATAACATACAAACGGGATGGGAATGGGATCAAGACAGATTTGGTATGAATTATTTTTTCCATCCATTTTCCGGCGGAATGTATTTTAATGCTGCTCGTGCAAACGGTTATTCTTACTTCGGATCAGTGCCATTTGCAACTTTTGGCAGTTTAGAGTGGGAGTATTTTGGTGAAACCACACTACCCTCATATAACGATTTAATAAATACAACAGTTAACGGGTCATTTATTGGAGAAATATTATATCGATTGGGCTCAAATATTCTGGATGATCAAACAACCGGGGCAAATAGATTTTTCCGGGAACTAGCTGTTGGCATTATGACACCTAACCGGTTTTTTAGCAGGCTTTTGCAAGGAGAACTTTCCAGGTTAACAACGGAAGAAGTATATCAGAAAGAACCGCTTAACATAACATTAGAGGCAGGGTATCATAAGGTAAATCCTGGAACAAAAATCGAAAATGGTGGAACCACCAGCTTTAATATCAATCTTAATCTCGATTACGGAAACCCGTTTGAAAAAAGATCACGAAAACCTTTTGATTATTTCAAAGTTCGGAGTGATTTGGATTTTGGAGTGGGAAGGAAAATTATTGACCTTATATCCGGGTATGGAATTTTATTTGGTAAGAATGTTCAAGTTGGTAATTTGGAAATGTTAATTGGATTGTTTCAACACATGAATTATTTTGATAATAAAACTTTCGAATTAGGTACAATGGCTTTTGGGCCCGGAATAATTTCTAAGCTACCAATGAGCAAGAGTACCAGTCTTTATACTAATCTTCATGTTGATATTGTGCCTTTCGGCGCACTTAGCAATCGATTTGGGCCTGATGTTACAGAGTTTAGAGATTATAGCTATACTGGCGGAGCGGAAGCAAAGATTGAAAGTGCTTTCAATATCGGCGGTTGGGTAAGCCTTTCATTCATAGGTTATTACTGGTGGTTTCATACCTATGTCGGAGTTGCAGGAAATAGTTCCGTATTATTAATAAAGCCCAGTGTCTCATTCAAACTTTTTGACAATGTAAGCCTTGGATTTGAACATTTGGTTTACTACAGCGATAGATACCCGACTAATTTTGCAAGTGTACATGACGTAAGAACGGAACAGAAAATTTTTCTTCAAATATTTATAGAAGAGTTCAAATTTAAAAGATAAAATATTTTTTTTTGAATTTTTAATAACAGATAAAAAAAATGGACACAACAATGAAGAAAATTTATTTATCACTTCTATTAATCATCATATGTGCATCTTCTCTCTTCGGACAACTAAAATATACTTTTCCTCAGTTCTGGAGTGAGACCGGTGACTTCATCAAGCAACCGACCAAGTGGGATGGAGGCGATTGGCTCAAATTAGGTGTTGTAAGTGCGGCAACATTTTTAATTATGCAAACTATAGATCAACCTATACGCAATGCAGTTTTAAAAGACGGAAGATATGATACGAATGGGTTACCGATACCAGGAAGCCAAAAATATTACAAAAGTTTTCCGATTGAATTCGGCAGAATGTGGGGAGAACTATATATGCCTGTAATCCTCTTTGGTGGATTTGCTATTCATTCATTGATAGCGGATGATATTGGGACCAGGAAAATTGCTTATGAGATCGGGCAGGCTTCTCTCTATGCCGGTGCAGTTACTTTTTTATTAAAAATGGCAATTGGAAGGTCGCGACCTTATACGGATAGAGGCACAACTTCATTTCACCCATTCTCTTCAATTTTTAACCAGGATGATCACTCAATTCCCGGCGGACATACTACTGCTGCCATGGTCTTATCAACAGTTCTTTCAAGAAATGCTAAAGCGGGTTGGTTAAAAGTATTGGCTTACTTACCTGCTGCGCTTACTTTTGTCTCTCGCATTTATCAAGATCAACATTGGACATCAGATGATTTTTTTGGTGCTGCACTCGGTTACTTTGTTGCAACATGGGTTGTTGATCTGCATGAGAATAATAAATCAATAGTAGAAACTTCTTCGGCGTTCCCGTTATCCATTAGGATTGCACTTTGAATTAATATAATTATACAAACCTAAATCGTTAATCCCCGACGCCTTGCGTCGGGGAGATTCATTATATTCCTTCGTTTTGTTGCTTAGTCCATAAGGTACTATATCTTTGAAAAATATTAGATTTGGAAAGAAATCCTACATATTTTCCTCCGTCTGTTACTGGCAAATTCCAAATATTTTTTTCTTCAAAGTATTCCATGACTTCAATAAATTCGGTGTTAATTTCAATTGAATCAAAATATTGACTCATTATATCTCCAACTAGAATAAAATCGTAAGCTTCTTTATCCAATATTATTTCCCTTATTTCATCTAGCGTTATAATTCCAACTAATTGTTCCTTCTCATCTATAACTGGGAATAAATTTCTTCTCGTATGTGTTAATTTTTCCATGATTATTCTTAATGTCATGTTTGGATTAAGAGTGATAAAATCAGTCTCTATTAAATCCTCGAGTTTTATTTCCTGAGTAAAGAAATATTCTCTCTTAGATCGGAATTGAATCCCTTTTTCTGCAAGAGAGGTTGTATAAATAGAATTTTGGTTAAAGTGTTTAGAAATAAAAAAAGATAAAGCTACAACTATCATTAAAGGTACTATAAGTACATAAACACCTGTAATTTCTGCGATTAAAAATATCCCGGTTAGCGGGGCATGAATCACGCCACTTAAAATACCGGCCATTCCTACAACAATAAAATTAGCTCGATTTAGTTCTGATATTCCTAAATAGCTAACAACTTGGGCGAGAAAGAAGCCGGTCAATGCACCAGTAAAAAGTGAAGGGGCAATTATCCCTCCATTTCCTCCTGAGCCAATTGTGAGTGCTGTTGCAACAACTTTGGTTAATATTATTATTGCAATAAAAACTAGAAGCGCCAATTCCTTGTTATTAAATATTCTATAAATGCTACTATCTAATAGTTCGTTCTGTCGTCCGGCTAACAAATTAATAACTGTTGTATATCCTTCGCCAAACAGAGGTGGTAATAATAAAATCATAGTGCAAAGAACCAATCCTCCAATTATAGCTTTTCTTATAGGCTTGTTATAATTATTCAAAACGTTTTCTATATAATGAGAGGTTCTAATCATATACAATGAAACAAACCCACAAATGATTCCTAATAAGATATAAAAAGGTATCGCATATAAATGCCAACCCTCTGTAACTAAGTAAAACAACTGTCCACTATAAAGCATTTTTGAAAGAACCGCAGATGATGCCGATGCAATTAGAAGAGGAATAAATGAATAGACGGTTATTTCTGGTAATAACACTTCAAAGGCAAAAATAACTCCAGCGATTGGACTATTAAAAATTGCTGAGATGCCCGCTGCTGAACCGCAAGCTAATAATAATGTTCTCGTTTTATAATTAAGTTTTAGCTCCTTAGCAACATTCGAACCGATTGAAGCTCCAATAATAACAATAGGTGCTTCTAACCCCGCTGACCCACCCATTCCAACAGTAATACCGCTAGTTAGTAAATGCGAAAGGATCTTCCGTCGTGGAATATCAGACTTTTTCCTTATTATTGAGTAAATAATGTTACTAAGTCCTTTAACAATTTTTCCATCAAACATAACTTTTACAATTAGAATTGATAATAATATACCAATAAGAGGAGTAATTGGGAGTAAATATTGAATTCCAAGATTATTGAATAGTGTATGAGTTTCATTTTGAATAAAATGTACAGTGTTTTTTAAAATCGATGCGGCTAAACCAGAAAATATTCCAACACAAAGACTAGCTATAATCAGAAATGTTTTATACTCAATTCTTAATTTTAGATAAGATAGAATTTTCTTACCTAACAGTCGAGAATAAAGTTTTATATGCCTTCTTGTTGGTTTCAATAAACTCCTAGAATTTTTACTCATATTAAATTATAAACAAATACTGATTTCCGATAGCTTTCTTACAAAATTCATATTTATAGTAAAGAATTACAATGAAATAATCTTTCAATAGTAATTGAGTATCTAAGCAATGTTACCATGTTTCAATTCTAGTAGTAATCTACTAAAATCTTTAAGCTCGCCCAAAAGATGTAGTCCTTTTTTCATCCCTTTGCCCGATTGAACAATTCTACAAACCTTCATATCATCATAAGGTATTCAAGAAACTAGTGATGAAATATTTAATAATTACAATTAATAAGAATCTGAAATATTCATGATAAGTAGGATCAATTTTTATAATAGAGATTAATCAAATGACAATAACAAAAAATACGCTGTTGATCATCGTGTTAGCAATCATAGTAGTGCTGTTTTTGTACTTTGGCAATGGAACGATGATGGATAGCGGAATGAATGGAAAAATGAATCTAAACGATTGGATGGGCAGAAACAGATTCGGATGGGTTCCTGCATTAATCACTTTTGGTTTTGGTGTCTTAGTTGGCTGGCTGCTCTTTAGAAGGAAAGCATAATCAAGTCAAGATTTATAATAACAATTTTAACGGAAGACAAAGATGAAAGGGAATAAAGAATTACTTAAAGTTTTGAATTTGCTTCTGGCAGATGAACTCACTGCAATAAACCAGTACATGGTGCATTCTGAAATGTGCGAAAACTGGGGTTACAGTAAACTTCACATGGCTATCAGAAAACAGGCAATGGATGAAATGCACCATGCCGAGTGGCTTATCGAGCGAATTATTTTTTTTGATGCTTCGCCAACGGTATCTAAACTTAATACTATAAAAATTGGTAAGACTGTTTCAGAAATGATCAGTAACGACGATAAAGATGAACTTGATGCTGTGCGCTCTTATAATGACGCAATCAAACTCGCCCGTGAGGTTGATGATCAAGGCACTGTTGACCTGCTAACCAAGATACTTAAAATGGAAGAAGGCCACGTCGATTGGGCAGAAATACAACGTGCACAGATTGAACAAATGGGCATGGAAAATTATTTAACTAACCAAGTTGAAGGTCTGGTAAGTTGATTCAAAATTATTTGATAACCAAATGAAAAATTATCTTGTTGTGTTTTTCAGAAAGTTGTAATACGGTTATTGAGTCTGTACTAACTTTGATGAATAATTTTATAGAAGGGAATGTAAAATGAAAAACGCTAAACTATTGAGCTCCTATAAACTGGGTCGCATTGATCTAATTCGAGAATAATCATGACAAAGAATTCAAATAATCGTTTCATTCTTATTAAATTCATCATCTTTTCATTTGCTCTTTTCGGTCTTGTGAGACCGATATATCCTCAATCTTCTGCAAGTGATTCTTCATTTCATCCCTACCATGTTAATTACTGGGCAACAGGTGGTATCATAATCGGAGGACTGGCGTTAGAAAAGATTGGAGTACCCTGGTTATCGAACAAATCTACCATATCAATTGCAGAATTACAGAATTTAAACAGAAATGATATTACCCCAATTGACCGTTGGGTTTTGAATCTTGACCCCTCGCAAAAAAGCAAATACGATAAACTTTCAACTCAATTGGCATCACTCTGCCCCTTTCTTCCGGTTTTAACTATGTTGGATCGCAATATCAGGCAAGACTGGTTAGACGTGCTGATGATGTATTTGCAAACCCAGGCAATTACAAATAATTTTTACCTTTATAGCCCATTCGGAGCCACTTTTCAGAATAGATTACGTCCTGTTGTCTATTACAATGCACTTGGTGACAGTAGTGACGTAAGAAGGGACAGCAACAACCGGAATTCACTTTATAGCGGGCATGTTGCATCTGCGGCAGCGGCTTCTTTTTTTACCGCAAAGATATTTTGTGATTACCATCCAGAACTGGGATGGAAGAAATATCTTGTATATGGTGCGGCGGCAATACCCCCACTTCTCATGTCATATTTTAGAATCGGGGCACTCATGCATTTTCCAACCGATGTATTAGTTGGTCTTGGAGTAGGAGCATTTTTCGGCATATTAATCCCAGAACTCCATCGTTTACAAGATAAGAACATTTTATTAGGGGTGTATTCTTCATCCGAAGCAACAGGAATAGCTGTAAAATGGCAGCCAAATTTTTTGAAATAGTTGTATCTGGTTCATTGAACTGATTATGTCTTTTACAAAGTTATGATCCGATTTAAGTGATAAATAAAATTTTACCATTGATTTTATAATATCAACATAATTACAAATTAATATGGAAGGATTTATTATGAAAACTAAATATTTACTTCTCTCAGCAATGATGGTAATCGTTCTGACATTAACTATGTATGGGCAGACTATCCGCGATATGAAAACAAAGACTGTTAAAAAGGTAAATGATATTTCAAATGTGTTGGGTAAACCAGTTTATGAATCAACAGTTGATAGTCTCAACACTAAAGTGTGGATCATAAGTCAGAAGCTTAACACAGAAATGAAGAGCACTACTGTGGGTGAGGTGATGGGAAAAATGAAAGATAAAAACACTGTGAAGGATACTGAAATTAAAAAAGCTATTTCGACCGGGACTCATTACTTCATATTTGATGTAACAAATATTTTGAATAAAAAAGAAGTCGCCGATACCAGTGCTAAGGTGGAAGTTGTTTCTCCTACCAAGAAAATATCATCTGTGAACCTCAAACCAATGATGAACCATTTCGGTGCAGGTGTTACACTCGATGAAAAAGGTGAATACCTATTTACTATTAATCTGAATGTTGGTATGGGTTACAAAACTACACAGTTCAAGTACAAAGTAAAGTAAGCAACGTATTGTATGTTGAATGCATGACTATTTACACGAACACCATGGTTGAAAGGTTATGTTATGGAACTTACTATTTTTCTTAAAGGAATCTTTATTGGTTTTGCGATGGCAGTACCGGTTGGACCAATTGGAATAATGTGTATCCGCAAGACACTTACCGAGGGACGATTACGCGGATTAATCATAGGTCTTGGAGCTGCTACAGCTGATATGTTTTACGGTTGTGTGGCTGCATTTGGACTTACAATTATTTCAAATACGCTTGTTAGTCAAAAAATCTGGATACGGCTGGTTGGAGGAGCTCTTCTCTTTTTCTTAGGGGTAAGAACATTTCGCACACATCCTGCTGATCCCAATCTTCCTGTTAAAGGCAGTGGAATTTTTAGATCATATCTCACTACTGTTTTTCTAACGCTCACTAATCCTATGACCATCTTTTCTTTTATAGCTGTGTTTGCAATTCTTGGTTTAGGAACCGGGCTCGGTTATTTTTCTGCATCAGCACTTGTTGTAGGAGTTTTTATTGGTTCAAGTTTATGGTTTCTATTTCTTAGTTCCGGCGTTACACTCTTTAGAAAAAAGCTTGACTTAATCGGGCTGCGGTGGGTAAACAAAATTGCCGGTATTTTAATTATTATCTCCGGTGTTATTGCAATTGTGAGTTTGTTATGAATATTATTTTCAAGAAAGTTTAATTGCGCTCATCAATTTTCGAATACGAATTAAATCTTATCACATTGTTTATCATTAATCATTGGAAAGAATTTTCATGAAAAATATAACCGGGTTCCTCATTATTTAATGATAATGAATATATCTACAATACTTTCAACAAGAATTAAAAAATACTGGCACATACTTGGTCCCGGACTTATCACAGGCGCAAGCGATGATGATCCTTCGGGCATTGCAACCTATTCACAGGCAGGTGCCGGTTTTGGTTTTGCAACTCTTTGGACTGCAATTATCACTTTCCCTCTAATGGCTGCTGTGCAGGAGATGTGCGCACGAATCGGTATGGTAACTCAAGAAGGATTGACAGCAACACTAAAAAAGAAATATCCGAAAAGTATTTTATATCTAATGGCAGTGTTTAGTTTTCCCGCTATTACTCTTAATATAGGTGCAGACATTCAGGGAATGGGAGCTGTTGCCAATTTACTTATACCTCAAATTCCAACTTTTGCTTTCAGTATAATTTTTACGGGTTTACTTATTTTCTTTATTATCAAATTTCCATATCAAAAACTTTCTGCTGTATTAAAATGGCTTTGCCTTTCTTTATTACTATATGTCGTAGTTCCGTTCTTGGTGCATGCTGATTGGATGGATGTTATGAAAAGTACTTTTATTCCTACTATTCATTTTGACAAAACTTTCTTTGCGATACTTGTAGCCATTCTCGGAACCACTATTTCTCCCTATTTGTTTTTTTGGCAAGCCACTATGGAAGCCGAAGACATTGCACATAACCGTAAAAAAATCATAATCAATAAACGAATTTTAGACAACATGAAAATGGATATTGATTTCGGAATGTTATTTTCAAACCTTGTTATGTTTTTCATAATCCTTACTACGGGCGCTGTGTTGTATAAGGCGGGCATAAGACAAATTGATACGGTAGGACAAGCAGCAAAAGCATTAGAACCATTGACAGGTAAACTTACTTATTTACTTTTTGCTGTGGGTATAATCGGTACAGGATTTTTAGCAATACCTGTTTTAGCTGGCTCACTTTCCTATATTTTAGCCGAGACTTTTAATTGGAAGGAAGGGTTAGATAAAAAATTTCACGAAGCCAAAGGGTTTTACATCACGCTTATCGTGTCGCTCATTGTTGGATTGTCTCTGGAATTTCTCGGCATAAGCCCAATACATGCGCTTATTTACACTGCTGTTTTGTATGGCATAACTGCGCCGGTAATGATTGCCATAATAATACACATTTGTAACAACAAAAAAGTTATGGGTGAATTTACCAACAAGAGATGGTCAAATGTTCTCGGATTAATAACGTTAATACTGATGAGTGCGGCTGCAGTTGCATTGATTTATTTTCAGTTCAAGTAGAATAACTTAATTTCAATTTTCTATTTCGAATACTTCTACATATTCGGTAGTTAACAATCAATCTTCTATGTGATCAATTAGAGGTTTTGTTGTGATAAAGATCTAATCCCTTTTTCATCCCTTTGGACTATTGTTCTATTTTACAAAAGTTTCTATAATTCCTTGAGATATTAAGACAAAACACCAAAATCTTTTCTAAGAGGTTGCATTACTTTATTAACAAACAAGCATTTGGTGTCAAGCTAAATTATTTATGACTGATTTAAATAATCGTAAAAAAATATAATTAAGGAATAGTAATAACATTTCTGGAGATAAATTTTATGAAAAAAAACATATTAAAATTTCAGCGAAAGACCCTTCCTAAATCCCCCACCAGTATTCAAGGTTTGGACGAAATCACCGGCGGAGGATTACCGAAAGGGAGACCGACGCTTATATGCGGGGGTGCGGGTTGCGGCAAGACTCTTTTTGCAATGGAGTTTCTCGTTCGCGGTGCGACTATTTACAATGAACCTGGTGTTTTTATTTCGTTCGAGGAATCTGAAAAAGAACTCATTGCAAACGTTGCTTCTTTGGGGTTCGATTTGAATGGACTTATAGCACGAAAAAAGATTTTGCTTGAACATATTCACATTGAGCGAGGTGAAATTGACCAGAGCGGTGAATATGATTTAAAAGGTTTGTTCGTCCGCATCCATAGTGCAATTGAAAGCATTGGAGCTAAGCGTGTTGTACTGGATACTATTGAATCACTCTTTACAGCGCTGCCAAATGCTACTGTTGTACGCACAGAACTGCGACGGTTATTCGGCTGGTTGAAAATGAAAGGTGTTACAACAATAGTAATTGGAGAACGAGGCAATGGCACATTAACACGTCAGGGTTTGGAAGAGTACGTTTCCGATTGTGTCATTCTGCTCGATCATCGCGTGAACGATCAATCATCTATACGACGATTGCGTATTGTTAAATATCGCGGCTCAACGCACGGTACAAACGAATATCCTTTTTTAATTGATGAAGATGGTTTTTCTGTTCTGCCTGTCACTTCGCTGGGATTGAATAACATTACATCCAGCGAAAGAATTTCCACCGGTATTCCACGACTGGATACAATGCTCTCCGGTAAAGGTTACTTTCGCGGCAGTACAGTGCTTGTTTCAGGTACAGCCGGTACCGGCAAGACAAGTGTTGCAGCGCAATTTGTTGAAGCAGCATGTAAGCGTGGGGAACGCGTTCTTTATTTTGCTTTCGAAGAATCCCCGAGTCAGTTTATGCGCAATATGTCTTCAATTGGAATACACTTAGAACCGTGGGTGAAAAAAGAATTGCTCACCTTTCATGCAACGCGTCCAACTCTCTATGGATTGGAACATCATCTAACGACTTCTATCAAATTAATTAATAAAGTTAAACCGCAAATAGTTGTTCTGGATCCTATTGATGCATTCGTGATTGGAGGGAACCAAACTGAAGTAAAAATAATGTTACTGCGTCTTGTGGATTTTTTGAAGATGAGGAATATCACTGCATTCTTTGCAAGTCTTACCAACACAAATGATGCCCAGGAACTTACAGATATATCAATATCATCACTAATAGACACATGGCTGCTTCTGCGTGATATTGAAATTGGCGGTGAACGCAACAGAGGACTGTATGTTCTTAAATCTCGAGGTATGGCGCATTCCAATCAGATCCGTGAGTTCATACTTACCGACCACGGAATTGAATTGCTTGATGTCTATGTTGGTCCGGAAGGCGTATTGACGGGCTCGGCTCGATTATCACAAGAAGCGAAAAACGATGCTGAACAATTATTGCGTCAACAAGAAATTGAACGCAAACAATTTGGTCTAGAGCTTAAACGTGCGGCAACGGATGCTCATATTGTAGTTTTACGATCTGAATTTAAAGAAGATGAATCAGAAGCACTAAAGATTATTGAGATGGAAAAATCAAAAAATGAAATGTTCGCACTAGATCAGAAAAAAATGGCAAAGAGTAGAAAGGCAGATACATTCGTAAAGAAAAAAGCATGACCAGGAAGAAATGGTTATTTGGTTTTTTAAGGAAGCCAAACAGTAGATGTTGAAAATAGATCAGTGAAAAAGAATAACCAAAATTGTAACGATGAAAGTGCAGTAGGATTTAGGTATGGGATACACAACTGATTACTTACCTGACAAAAAAATTGTCAGCGTTAAAATGAAAGGAAGATTAAACTTTCAGATTGTAGAACAGTATTCCAAGGAAGCTGTAAAACTTGCTCATCAACATGATTGTACAAAGTTTTTATTAGACCACACAGAAACAACAATTCAAGGGGGAATTAACAAGCTACACACGGATGGAGAAGAACTGCAGCAATTTGGATTTAAGAATACAGACCGGATTGCAATTGTAATTGCTAATCTTGGGTTCGACTCCAAATCGCCAGAATCCATAAACCAAAATAACCGTTGGAGTATCTTGAAATATTTTTGTGCGGATAATATTCTAGAAGCATTTAATTGGCTTTTGGAAATTGAACAAAAGTAAATGCCACCAAATCCCCATCTCTTAATCTTTATCGCTATAGATTAATTGTTAAGTAGGCAATTAATTTCTGATCTCCCCATAAAAGATGTAGTTCCTTCTTCATCCCTTTGCTCTATTGTATAGAAGCTTATTTCTACATAATATAATTTGTTAAGACATTGCAATTAAATTAGGATTTAATAAATGACATTTAGAAATAGCACAACTGTACGACCATTTACTATCTCCACTCCTTCAATGAGGGAAAATTGGGATATCCAAAAAGCTAAACTTAAAAAGAAGTATCCAAGTTTAACGGATAGCGATTTACGTTATGACGAAGGGAAAAAAGGTGCAATGTGGGAAAACCTTAAAATCAAGCTTGGACTTAGTAAAGAAGAGTTGCAAAAATTAATTTCAAGGGTTTCACTAGTTCGTTTACACACTGAATTTTAGCTAATTCAAAAAAGGAAAAAAATCATGAGTAAAGGTCAAGACAGTAAAAAGGGTTCAAAGAAAGAACCGACAAAAACTATGAAAGAAAAAAAGACAGCTAAAAGAGAAAAGAAAAATGAAAAGATGAACCAAGGGTTTTTCAATCAACAAGCCAGTTGATGGTTTTGATAAAGGAGGCTTATTGGAAAAACAGATAACCGCCGGATAAATAATTTTAAATATTTAAAGACATCACTAAAATGGAAAAAATAATTTTACAGCAGTCCCAAAATCTACACCACGAAGAAGAAATCATTCCTGAATCGTTTTCTGAGGGTATCTCTTATTCAATATTTAAAAAATTCTTTTTAGAAGTATCTTCAATTGCAATTTTTACCCTACGCTTTTTCAAAGAAGTATTTAAACCTCCGTATGAGTTTAATGAACTATTGAAACAATTTTTTCTTGTTGGTTACAAGTCACTTCCTTTAGTTGCTATAACGGGATTTATAATTGGACTTGTACTTACAATTCAATCAAGACCAACTTTAGTAAAGTTTGGAGCTGAATCGTTATTACCTGCAATGGTAGCAGTTTCAATTATAAGGGAAATAGGACCGGCAGTAACTGCGCTAATCTTTGCCGGAAAAGTTGGATCTGGAATCGGTGCAGAACTGGCATCAATGAATGTAACCGAACAAATTGATGCAATGAAGGTATCAGGCACTAATCCGTTTAAATATCTAGTTGTTACAAGGGTACTTTCTGCAACGTTGATGCTTCCAGTATTGGTAGTTTTTGCCGATGCAATTGGTTTATTAGGTTCATTTGTCGGCGTAAACTTAAAAGGAAATGTAAGCTTTTATTTATTTTTTTCGCAGGTATTCCAAAGTCTCGAATTTAAAGATCTGTTTCCTGCTTTCATCAAAACATTTTTCTTCGGATTTGCAATTGGACTTATAGGAAGTTATAAAGGATATAATTCCAATAAGGGAACCGAAGGAGTTGGAAAAGCCGCTAACTCAGCAGTAGTGTTTGCATCCCTAATGGTTTTTGTAATTGATGTAATTGCAGTACAAATTACAAGTTTGTTCCAAAATTAATTTTGGTAATGAGAGAAATGACAACTATCGCTACATCTGTAAAAGTTGAAAATGATTATAAGCAAAATGATGTTGTTGTTGAGATGGAACATCTTAAGAAATCTTTTGGGAATAATCATGTGCTGCGTGATATTAATTTGGCTATTAATAAAGGAGAAAACCTTGTTATACTTGGCCAATCCGGAACCGGAAAATCAGTACTAATAAAATGTATTGTAGGATTGGTTGATCCTGATGAAGGTAAGATGGTAATACTCGGGCAAAATATTTCAGAACTTAATGAAAAGGAACTAATTGAAATACGCAAAAAGATTGGTTTCCTTTTTCAAAGCGGTGCACTATATGATTCTATGACTGCCAGAGAAAATCTTGAATTCCCGCTACGAAGACAATTAGGTTCCATACCGAAAGAAGAAATGAACTCAATGGTTCAAGAAGCATTACAAAATGTAGGACTTGGTGGAGAAATTGATATGACACCTTCGGAACTTTCCGGCGGTATGCGTAAAAGGTTAGGTTTAGCCCGAACGTTGATCTTAAAACCTGAAATAATGCTTTATGATGAACCTACTACAGGACTGGATCCTATTACATCAAAAGAAATAAGCAACCTTATTCTGGAAGTACAAAGAATATATAATACTTCTTCCATTATTATCACGCACGATATTGATTGTGCCAGGCGTACGGCAAATCGAATTATAGTAATCAAAGATGGAGTATGCGTTGCAGAAGGATCATATTCGGATCTTGAGAGTTCTTCAGATGCATGGGTGAGATCATTTTTTGAATAATACATAAAACAAATTATAAGAGTAAATCAAATGAAAAAAGACACAAGTAATAAAATCAGGCTGGGAATATTTATTTCCGTTGGAATAATGGTATTCATTTTAGGAATATATTTTATCGGTGAGAGGCAGCAATTATTCAGAAGTACTTTTCGAGTAAGCGGAGTATTTAAAGATGTTGCCGGGCTCCAGGCAGGAAATAACGTAAGGTTCTCGGGAATAAATGTTGGGACAGTAGAAAATATTAGTATAGTTAGCGATACTTCCGTTATAGTAAAAATACTAATTGATGAAAGCACTCGAAAGTTTATAAAGAAGGATGCGGTTGCAAGTATTGGCTCGGAAGGACTTATGGGGAATAAAATTTTAATTATAAGTCCCGGATCAGGCGAAAAAATGGGAATAGAAAATAACGATACTATCGAAACAGTCCAGCCAATTAATATGGACGATGTTCTGATATCATTAAAAACAACTATTGATAATACATCCAACATCACAAATGATTTGTCTAAGATTACAAACAATATACAATCCGGAAAAGGAACAATAGGAAGACTGTTAATGGATCGAACTTACGCGCAAAATTTCGATTCTACTTTTGTTAATTTGAAAGAAGGCTCAGCCGGGTTTAAAATACTTATGGATAAGGCAAAAAGTAGTTGGCTGCTGTGGGGTTTTTAGTATTTGAATATTTGAATAAAGTTTGTCCGAAGGACTCCTATGGAGAAAAAGTATTTTAACGTTAGTTAGAAAGAATATCAGGTTCAATAATAAATTTGTAATTAGAATCTAATAAGATTCTTGGAAATGAATATTCGAAAATCAGAAATGGAAAATTATTGTTTAAAATCTTTACCCAACTAAAAGATGTAGTTCCTTTTTCATCCCTTTGCCTGATAGTATTCCAATCCCAATAATAATATCTTTTCCCACAAGCATTAACTAAAATAGTTGAATGACTTAAAAAATTCATAAAATAGGAGAATCCCCATGAAAAACATAAATGTAGTATTTCTAGTCCTGATTTTTGCTGTATCCCTTTTTGTTTACGGCTGCAGTAACTCAACTGATCCGGCTCCCATTGGCACTACAAGTAAAATTTCGATGACTGCAGTATATACTACTCAGGCTATTTCCGGCTTGCAGAAATCAGGCTCAGTAAATGCAGTAGATTCTATAAAAATAACTCGTGTAAGAGTTGTGCTGCGTAATATAAAGCTGAAAGCCGAAGACAATAATGAAGTAGAAATGGAACACGAAGAAAATGGTATAAACTCAACCAAAAAACTCGCTCCGTTTGTATTGGATTTAAACCTTTCCGGTGCAATGCAGCAGATTTCTATTTCGAATATTCCATTTGATACTTATAACAAGTTTAAATTTGAGATTCACAAGGTAAGTCAAAGTGAAATCGATACCTTATCAGCTTCACAAAAAGCAACATTTGCAGATTTCCTTAGCGGCGATAGGTTCAGCATAATTATAGATGGTAGCATATATAAAAATGGACAGTCTACTGCTACTGCTTTTACTTATAAGTCAAAGATAAATGTTGAGTTTGAAAAGACACTTTCCCCCAATTTAGTTATCAGTCAAACTCAAACAACATTTAATCTTACTTTACAGATTAGCTCAGCTGGCTGGTTCCTGGATCAAAACAACGCTCTGCTCGATCCAACAAACCCGAATAACTTTAGTGTTATAGAAAATAATTTGAAAAGTTTCTTAAAAGCATTCAAGGATAATAATAAAGACGGAAAAGAAGACAGCAATTAAATCAACTTTTAACGCTTGAATCGTCCTAAAAAAAGTTGACAGTTTTAGTTAAAAAGCCCCGTATAAAATTGGGGCTTTTATTTATTAATAATGAAAACTTAATCAAACAAAATAAATTTTATCCACGAATAGTTTCTTTTCAAAATAATCATCCAAAGAACTCAACCAAAAGTAGTAGTTCCATTTTCATCCCTTCGCCTGATTACAACATTCACAACATCTACTTACCTTATATAAGTAAATAAGGAAAACGAAATTACCATAGGAGGTAAATTATTATGAATAAGAATGAAAAACGCAATTGTTCGAACACTTACCCTTTCAATAACTACAATTACAAGGAGAATCTTATGAAGACCAATACAAAAAATCCAACAAATGTATTAAACAGATGGATGCGCTTCCTCGGAGCGATGCTGACGGTTGTTTTGTTAGTGCCCGTCGCTGCCGTACCTCAATCGACACCAGTGAATCTTGGAACAGCTGGCGATTTTGTGATTCTAGCAAAAACAGGAGTCTCAACCACGGGAACGACTCAAATTACTGGAGATATTGGAATTAGTCCAGCCGCCGCGAGTTTCATAACGGGATTTGGGTTAATCGCGGATGCTTCGAATACATTTTCAACATCATCTTTAGTTACTGGAAGGATATATGCCGCTGACTATACTCCCCCAACTCCAACTAAGATGACTACAGCTATTGGCGACATGGAAACCGCATACACCGATGCTGCTGGACGAACATTGCCTGATCATACTGAAATGTACACCGGGGATGTTACCGGGCAGACCCTCACTCCTGGTCTTTACAAATGGAGTACTGGGGTCATGGTATCTGCTGGCGGTGTCACTATCTCGGGCAACGCAACAGCTGTCTGGATCTTTCAGATAGCGGGGAACCTAACCGTTGGCAACGGAGCCATTGTTACTCTCAGCGGCGGTGCAAAGACTTCCAACATCTTCTGGCAGGTTGCCGGTCAAGTTACTCTTGGAACAACGGCTGACATGAAGGGAATCATATTGTGTCAAACACAGATTGCAATGAATACCGGTGCAACACTCAACGGCAGAGCGCTGGCACAGACCGCAGTTACATTGATCGCCAATACCGTCTCCAAACCGGTGTTGACCTCGGTTGAAAATGATGTAATGCCTCAAACTTTTTCTCTCGACCAAAACTATCCAAACCCATTCAATCCGTCAACAAAGATTCAATACACAATTGGAAATGCCGGTTTGGTCTCCCTCAAGGTGTATGATGTGCTTGGTCATGAAGTTGTTACGCTTGTGAACAGCAATCAGGAAGCCGGAAGTTATACAGTACCATTTAACACGAGCGAAGCAAAACTGAATCTTTCAAGTGGTGTGTATTTCTACCGTTTGGAAACCGGATCCTTCGTCTCGACGAAGAAGTTGATTCTCATGAAGTAGTTCTTATTGATAAAGTATGAAACTTTTTTAACAAATAAATAACAAAAACTAATTTATCATGGGAGGTAAATTATAATGAACAAAATGAAAAACTATTCTAAGATATGGTTAATTCCACTGCTACTGGTCATGATTATGGCGGGCTGCGAAGATAGAGTTGGAATCACTTCTACGCTGGTCATCCCTTATACAGTAACGCTATCATCAAGTCCATCGGCAGGCGGATCGACAAGTGGAGGCGGTACATTTAATACAGGCTCTTCAGTAACAGTAACCGCAACACCAAATTCTGGATATACATTTACAAATTGGAAAGAGAACGGAGTTGTGGTAACATCAAGTATAAGTTATCAGTTTTCTATAAATGGAAATAGAACACTCGTAGCGAACTTTACTGCTGTAGCTCCAACACAGTATACAATAACGCTATTATCAAATCCATTGGCAGGCGGAACGACAAGTGGAGGCGGTGCATTTAATTCAGCCTCTTCAGTAACACTAACCGCAACACCGAACGCTGGATATACATTTACAAATTGGACAGAGAACGGAACTGCTGTATCTACAAATGCCAGTTATACATTTACAATAAGTGGAAACAGAACATTAGTAGCGAACTTTACTGCTGGATCTTTAACACAGTATACAATAACGCTATCATCAAATCCATCGGCAGGCGGAACGACAAATGGAGGCGGTACATTTAATTCAGGCTCTTCAGTAACAGTAACCGCAACAACGAACGCTGGATATATATTTAATAACTGGACAGAGAACGGAATTGTGGTAACGTCAAGTATAAGTTATCAGTTTACTATAGGTGGAAATAGAACGCTTGTAGCGAACTTTACTGCTGTAGCTCCAACACAGTATACAATAACGCTATTATCAAATCCATCAGCAGGTGGAACGACAAATGGAGGCGGTGCATTTAATTCAGGCTCTTCGGTAACGGTAACCGCAACGCCAAATTCTGGATATACATTTACTAACTGGACAGAGAACGGAAATACTGTATCTACAAATGCAAGTTATACATTTACGATAAGTGGAAACAGAACATTAGTAGCGAACTTTGCTTCAGCAGGTACTGGAGGTCAAGCACCGGTCAATCTTGGAACAGCAGCACGGTTTGGGCTTCTGTCTAACTCAGCGATCACAAACATTCCGACTTCAGCAATTACCGGAGATATTGGTATAAGTCCTGGTGCAAGGTCGTCGATAACCGGATTTGTATTAACACCAGATGCCTCGAATACATTTTCGACATCACCTGAAGTGACTGGAAAAGTGTTTGCTGCTAACGATGCAGTTCCAACTCCTGCGATGTTAATTGCAGCTAAGAATGATGCGCAAGTCGCATATCTTGATGCCACAGCTGCCGTACGCGGAACCCCAACACCGATCTCAGGAAATATTAATGGACTTACACTCGTTCCCGGTCTTTATGAATCAGGAACTTCTATTCAAATATCTCCGGGTGGTTTTCTGTACTTAGATGCACAGGGTAATTCCAATGCTGTCTTCGTTATTCGCAGTGCTACTTCGATAACAACAGAGGCCACAAGTGAGGTTGTCTTAACAAATGGCGCACAGGCAGCGAACATTTACTGGTCGGCGGGATCTGCTGTCACTCTTGGTACAAACTCCAAGATGAAAGGAACAATCATCGCCAGTACTTCAATCTCGCTTTTGACAGGTGCAAGATTAGACGGAAGAGCGTTAATACAAGGGCCAGCAGCCGGACAGGTTTCTTTGGATCATAGTATAATTGTAAAACCATAATTTAATATGCATGGTGAGGAGATACAGTCTCCTCACCTTATATTTTCAAAATGAGTGCACTAAATAGGCGCACTGTTTGAAGAATAGATCGGAAATAAATTTGATAGTAGTGAGTTGAACAGAATTTCAAAAAAGCAAAAAAGGAGACATGAAATGAAAAAATTTTTAATAACTCTTGCATTGATGTTAATAATTGGCATGAGTATTTCTCACGCACAAGCAGCAACAGATAGCTGGGCATTTGGTTTTGGTTTTTCATATCCAAGATTTGTAAGTGTCAATATTCAACCATTAAACTCTGACTACGGCGCATTTCTTTCCTTAAAAAGGAATTTTTCTGAATATGTTGGATTAAGATTGAAAGGCAGTTATAATCACCTTGAAGGACAATGGACCAATTCATCTCTTAACGTGATTACAGAATCAACAAACCTAATAACAGGCGATCTTGATTTACTTTTTTATCTTATTCCATGCAAACCGGTTTCACCTTATTTATTTGCCGGTGCCGGTGCTGCTTTAAGAACGTTAAATAATTATGCAACAACAACTTTAGATGCAAACGAAACTGCCCTCTCTTTCAATGTGGGCGGCGGCGTTGAATGGTCTCTTGATTCACAATGGAAAATCTTGACAGAGTATGGCTATCATACAATGTTCAATTCAGAACTTGATGGTGCTATTGTTCCTGTTCCTACAGAAGTTAACGGACGCGATTCTTACATGACTATTAATCTTGGTCTTCTTTATTATTTCGATAAAGGCAAACCATCTAAGCTGTGCGAACCTTGTCAGGGAATAACCATGGAGATGAATCATGAAATGAAAGACATGACCGACTATAACAGAATTGAAGATATGATTAAGAAGCACATTCCAAAAGAAATTACAAAAGAAGTTGTTGTTGATAGATATATTAAAGCAATTTCAGAAGATAGATTAGTTCTGATCGGTGTAAATTTTGCATTTGATAAATCAGACCTATTACCTGAATCATATCCTGTGCTTGATAAAGCGGTGGATTTATTAAATGATAAATCCGGTGTAAATGTTGAGATTGAAGGATATTGCGATTATATCGGCACAGTGGAATACAACCAAGTACTTTCAGTTGATAGAGCTAAAACAGTAAAAACTTATCTTGTTTCAAAAGGTATAAATGAAAACAGACTTACAACTATCGGTTACGGAAAAAGCAATCCGATCGCCGATAACGAAACAGCAGATGGCAGAGCAATGAACAGAAGAATTGTGTTTAGAATTATTAAATAATTAATTTTTTTTATACAGAGTATGAGTATCTCTGTAACTGAAAATTACAGAGATGCTCATAAATATTTTGAATCTATAAAATAAACACAAAAGTTTTATTAGTACCATCATTACAAACAAGCATTTCCTCACCCAAAAGATGTAGTTCCTTTTCCATCCCTTTGACCGATTGAATTTACGTCCTAATTAGTTGCATCTTAATTATGGTAGTAAGTGAAGAAGTGAAGAATTATAATTAAAGATAAAGTAATGGAAAAAAAATAGTATTTCCTGAAGGGGTTTGATTTGTTTGCCGTTCGATGCCGGCAGTTTGTTCAAACCCCAACTTTTTTAGAAAACAATTTAAGTTGAGTTTATCATAGAGTTCACATTTGTTTTACTTTTAATTGAGATTATACCATGAAAAAAATCAGATTGTTACTTATTGAAGATAACCGTCTTCTTCGAGATGGAATCCTAAAGATTCTTAAACCTTATAAGGATATAGTTATAATCGCTGCATCCGGAGACGGTAGGAACACACTTCTCAAAATCCAGCAGTTAAAACCAAATGTGGTTCTTTTGGATTTGGGATTGCGAAGTCAAAATAGTTTACATGTTGTGGAAATAGTGAAAAAAGATTTCCCGGAAGCAAAAATCATTGTTATGGACCTTGCACCTGTACAAGCCGATATCTTACAGTATGTAAAAGCAGGTGCCAACGGCTTCATCCTTAAAGATGCATCGCTTAATGATTTTTTAATCACGATACGAACAATAGCTGATGGGTCAACTGTTCTTCCATCTCTCTTAGTTAATTCCCTTTTTTCTCAGATTGTTGATAACGCGGTAAGAGATGGTAAATCCCAACTGAAAGAATCAGTACGGATGACAAAGCGGGAACGGGAGGTTATCGGGTTACTTAGTGAAGGAATAAGCAACAGAGAGATCGGTCAAAAAATTCACATATCCACCTATACTGTTAAAAGTCATATTCATAATATTATGGAGAAACTCGCACTACACACACGGTTGGAAATTGCAAACTATTCTTACACTGATGAAACACTAAAGACAATTACCAAAAGTATTTCGATGGTAAACAATTAGTTAAACAATCGCTGTTCGTTCTAACAGTAGTTGGATGAAACAGCGGAAAAAAAAGGAGAAACATTATGCGTTATTTTTTTGCATTAATCGTAGTACTGTGCTTTGCAGGTGCTTTAAATGCACAAGTACGTTTTGGTATCAGCTTTAATTTAAATAGCCAGCCAGCTTGGGGTCCCACCGGTTATGATTATGCTGAAAATTATTACTTCCCGGATATTGAAGTTTACTACAATGTCCCATCACATCGTTATTACTATAATGATAGAGGGCGTTGGATTAGCAGTGCATCATTGCCTTCACGTTATCGTAATTTTGATTTATATAATTCTCATAAAGAAGTAGTGAATGATAAATCACCGTGGCGAAATCATAATACCTACAGAGATAAATATTCCTCATTTAAAGGTCAACACGATCAGCAGCCAATCCGCGATAGCAAGGATTCAAAATATTTTGTGAACAAAAACCATCCCGAGCATAATAACTGGGTTCAGCAACAAAGGCAAGATAACAGTAAGAATAAGGCTAATAAACAAAATAATAATCGAGACAAGCAAGATAAAGGCAAGAATAAAAAATAACTGGGATGTATAATTACAAAAATTAAAAACCGGTTTTGATCTGACAGAGTTATTGCACTTCGAAACCGGTATTATAAAGGGAATGAGCAATGAATTTCTCAAGTTAGAAATGAATTGTTTTCGGTTTGTCTCTGAATAAACAAGCAGCTCCTCACCAAAAAGATGTAGTTCCTTTTTCATCCCTTTGATGGATTGATTTTTAGCACTAAATAGTTACATCTTAAATTAGATATAGGTTAGTATAATGGCAAAGATTAATAAAAAAGAAAGAATAAAATCAGCTATAAAGCCGTCCCTCTCGAAAATCAAATTGAAATCCGCTGATGAAGTAAGTGAATTCGCCGAGAGTGTGATCAACACTGTGCGTGAACCTTTACTTTTACTGGATAAAGATTTAAGAGTAGTCAAAGCCAGCCGTTCATTCTATGATTTCTTCAAGGTAAGCTCCGATGAAACAATTGGAACGCTTATATATGATTTGGGAAATCACCAGTGGAATATTCCAAAACTGAGAGAACTTCTGGAGACAATCCTTCCCGAAAAAACAACATTCGACAACTATGAAGTTGAACACGACTTTTCTACAATCGGTAAACGCATCATGCTTTTGAATGCCCGGCAAATTCAAAGAGCCCTTGGAAAAGAGAAGATAATTCTTCTTGCCATTGAGGACATCGCTGAACGTAAGGGGATAGAAACCGGTCTGGAAAAAACCCGCAAAGAACTTGTGGTGATTAAAAAATCTGCAGATGAAGTAAGTGAATTCGCCGAAAACATAATCAACACTGTACGTGAACCTTTACTTTTATTGGATAAAGAGCTAAGAGTAGTTAAAGCCAGCCATTCATTCTATGAATTCTTCAAAGTCAGTTCTGAAGAAACGATAGGAACGCTTATATATGATCTAGGAAATCACCAATGGAATATACCTAAACTGAGAGAACTGCTTGAGACAATCCTTCCGGAAAAAACTACATTCGACAACTATGAAGTTGAACATGACTTTTCTACAATCGGTAAACGCATCATGCTTTTGAATGCCCGAAAAATTCAAAGAGGATCGGAAAAAGAACAGATAATACTTCTTGCCATTGAGGATATCACCGAACGTAAGGAGATAGAAGCCGGTCTGGAAAAAACCCGCAAAGAACTTGCGGTAATTAAAAAATCGGCAGATGAAGTAAGTGAATTCGCCGAGAACTTAATCAACACTGTGCGTGAACCTTTACTTGCACTGGATCAAGAGTTAAGAGTAGTCAAAGCCAGCCGTTCATTCTATGAATTCTTCAAAGTAAGTTCTGAAGAAACAATAGGAACGCTTATATATGAACTGGGAAATAACCAGTGGAATATACCTAAACTGAGAGAACTTCTTGAGACAATCCTTCCCGAAAAAGCAGCATTCGATAACTATGAAGTTGAACATGACTTTTCTACAATCGGTAAACGCATCATGCTTTTGAATGCCCGGCAAATTCAAAGAGGATCGGGAAAAGAACGGATAATACTTCTTGCCATTGAGGACATCACCGAACGTAAAAAAAATGAGAACGAACTTTCAAAAGCAAAAGCAGAAGCCGAACGGGCCAATTTTGCAAAGAGTGAATTCCTTTCCCGTATGAGTCACGAACTTAGAACACCAATGAATTCGATTCTCGGCTTTGCACAATTGATGGATATGGGAGAACTAAATCCGTCTCACAAAAAAGGTGTAGATCAAATCTTGAAAAGCGGAAAGCATCTTCTAAATTTAATAAATGAAGTGCTCGATATGGCCAAGATTGAAGCTGGACGGCTGACTGTTTCGCCGGAACCGGTTGAAATTTTCGGTATTATTTTGGAAACGATTGATATTGTTCGTCATCTCGCTGAAGAAAATCAGATCAAGCTCGAATCAGATGCTTCAACTACTGAAAGACTCTTTGTAAAAACAGATCACCAGCGTTTGAAACAAGTGGTGAGGGTTGAATGTACAATAAAGAAGTCGGAAGGGAGAAATGAGAATGTAATTCGGATTAGTGTGACTGATACGGGAAAAGGTATTGCTCAAGAATACATTGAAAAACTTTTTAAACCGTTCGAACGCATTGGCGCTGAACGAACAGAAACTGAAGGCACCGGACTTGGATTAGCCATTTCTGAAAAATTGATTGAAGCAATGGGTGGCAAAATTGGTGTTGAAAGTGAGGTCGGCAAAGGAAGTACTTTCTGGATTGAACTGCCTCAGACGGAAGGACAACAGAATCACTACGAACGAACAGGTGAATTAACAAAACTGGAAGCTGAAATAACACAGAACAGCGGAACTATTTTGTATATCGAAGATAATCTTTCGAACATACAATTAGTTGAACAGATTTTAGAAATGCATCGTCCATCAATTAAATTGATAACGAATATATATGGTAAAAATGCAGTTCAATTTGCAATTGATTACAAGCCGAATTTAATTCTGCTTGATCTCGATCTGCCCGATATACACGGTAGTGAAGTGATAAAGCTGATACATGCAGAACCGAGAACAGCGAAAATACCGGTTATTATTCTTAGCGCGGATGCAATGACAAAACAGATCGAGCAATTAATGGAAGCCGGAGCTGAAGATTATCTGATAAAACCGATTGATGTAGTACAATTTTTGAAAGTAGTGGATAAGTGGATAAGGAAAAGTAGTAAGGAGTGATAATTTCAAGGGAATAAATCATGAATGATTCAATACTAAAAAATGCAAACATACTAATTGTAGATGATCAACAGGCTAATATAGATGTTCTTACCGGGCTGCTTGATGCTAAAGGTTTTACAAACTATATAACCACTAAAGACTCCAGACAAGTTTTTAAGTTGTTTGATGAGTTCAAACCGGATTTACTTTTGCTTGATCTGATCATGCCGAACTTAAACGGTTATGAAGTGATGATGCAATTGAAAGCTCTTATTCCAGCCAATACTTACTTCCCCATATTAGTACTCACCGCCGATATAACACCGGAATCTAAACAAAAAGCACTTGCCAGCGGCGCAAGTGATTTTCTTGCAAAACCGTTTGATTTGATAGAAGTTGACCTTCGAATAAAAAATCTGCTTAAAGTCCGCTATCTTCACCAACAATTAGAAAATCAGAATCAGATTGTAGAAGAGAAGGTGAAAGAAAGAACCAAAGAACTTGAAAAGGCAAACATAGAATTGAGAGTTGCTAAAGAAAAAGCCGAACAGTCAGATAAAGTGAAATTCGAATTACTTAATCAGATGTCGCTGACGGAAAGTCAAAAGAATCACCACGAACGAATAAGTGAATTAACAAAACCGGAAGCCGAAATAACACAGGACAGCAAAACTATTTTGTATATCGAAGATAATCTTTCGAACATACAATTAATTGAACAGATTTTAGAAACGCATCGTCCTACTATTCGTTTAATAACTAATATGTATGGCAAAAATGCAGTTCAATTTGCAATTGATTACAAACCGGATTTAATTCTGCTTGATCTCAGTTTGCCGGATATTCACGGTAGTGAAGTGATAAAGCTGTTACAGGCAGAACCGAGAACAGCGGAAATACCAATTATTATTCTTAGTGCATACGCAATGAGTCGTCAGATTGAAATATTACTTGCAACTGGAGCTAAAGATTATCTCATAAAACCGATTGATGTAGTGCAATTTTTGAAAGTAGTGGATGAGAGGATAAGAAAAAGTAGTAAGGTTTAAGAAGTATGTTGATGAATGATAGAAGAAAGCTTTGCAACCTTTGCGCCTGCCTGCGGTAGGCAGGTTTAATGCTTTTAAAGATTTAGGCTAAGAGACTACCGGCATAGCCGTCCCCCGGGAGAAGTATCCGCAAAGAAAATAGTTATAAACTTCATAATAAATAAACAATAGAAGGATAAAACCTTGATTGATTCATCACTAAAAAACGCAAACATACTAATTGTAGATGATCAACAGGCTAATATAGATGTTCTTACCGGGCTGCTTGATGCTAAAGGTTTTACAAACTATACAACAACTAAAGACTCTAGACAAGTTATTGGTTTGTTCGAAGTGTTCAAACCGGATTTACTTTTGCTTGATTTAAGCATGCCACACTTAACCGGTTTTCAAGTGATGATGCAAATGAAAATTCTTATTCCAGCCAGTACTTACTTCCCCATATTAGTACTCACTGCCGATATAACACCGGAATCTAAACAAAAAGCACTTGCCTGCGGTGCAAGTGATTTTCTTGCAAAACCATTTGATTTGATAGAAGTTGACCTTCGAATAAAAAATCTTCTTAAAGCCCGATATTTTCACCAACAATTAGAAAATCAGAATCAGATTTTAGAAGAAAAGGCGAAGGAGAGAACCCAAGAACTTGAAAAGAGAAACATAGAATTAACAGCTGCTAAAGAGCAAGCCGAAGAGTCAGATAAACTGAAATCCGAATTCCTCAATCAGATGTCGCACGAAATAAGATCTCCAATGAATGCCGTCTTGAGTTTTACAAATATATTAAGAGAAGAGATTATAGAAAAACTAACGCCGGATCTTTTAGACTATTTTGATGAAATTGACTCTACCGGTCATAGACTGATTAGAACTGTTGATTTAATTTTGAATGTTTCTGAAATGCAAGTCAGCACATATGAACTATCTTTTAGAGAATTCGATTTACTAAAAGAAATTATCGGAAAAATTATAAATGATAACATGAAGTTAATAGAAAGTAAGGGACTAAAATTTAATTTTTTCTCAGATCTATCAAAAGCAATAATAGTAGGTGATCAATACAGCATCTATCAAATATTTGTGAATTTAATAGACAATTCTATCAAGTACACAAAGAAAGGATACATTTCTATTAACGTTTCAAAAGATGAACAAGGAATAAATGTTAGCATCGATGATACCGGCATAGGTATATCAGAAGAATTTTTGAAAATAATGTACCACCCGTTTATGCAAGAGGATAGAGGAAACTCTAGAAGATATGATGAGAACGGCTTAGGTTTTTCACTCGTAAAAAAATATTGCGATTTGAACAGAATAGCTCTCACAGTAGAATCAAAGAAAGATGTAGGAACTAAGTTTACTTTGTTTTTTACCTGTCCAAAATAGTTAAATAAATGGACCACCTATTTTAGAGAAATACGAAAATGAAAAGTTCTGGAAGAAATTGGAACATAGACTTGTCTACGGGCAGGCAGGTATGCATCGGTATGAAAATATATGTCCCTTAATTATCCTTTGCAGAATAAGTCATAGGTAGATACAATTTCACTTGAAGAAAGGATTTGAACAATATATCTACAATGTTAAATGATAATTTAAGTGGAAATAAGCCATGATAGCTTCTACACTGATAAACGCAAAAATTCTCATTGTAGATGATCAACAAGCTAACATTGATGTTCTTACCGGGTTGCTGGATGCAAAGGGTTATACAGACTATACCACAACAACAGATTCACGAAAAGTGATCAACTTGTTCGAAGAATATAAACCGAATTTACTTTTGCTTGATCTGAACATGCCGCACTTAACCGGTTTTCAAGTGATGATGCAATTGAAGGTTTTTATTCCAGCCAATACTTACTTCCCCATATTAGTACTCACTGCCGATATAACACCAGAATCTAAACAAAAAGCACTTGCCGCTGGCGCAAGCGATTTTCTTACAAAACCATTTGATTTGATAGAAGTTGACCTTCGAATAAAAAATCTTCTTAAAGTCCGCTATCTTCACCAACAACTAGAAAACCAAAATCAGGTTTTAGAAGAAAAGGTGAAGGAAAGAACCAAAGAACTTGAAAAGGCAAACATAGAATTGATAGTTGCAAAAGAACAAGCTGAGGGAATGAACCGCTTAAAAAATTGTTTCCTTTCTAATATGAGTCATGAATTGCGAACGCCCTTAATTTCTGTACTAGGTTTTGCAGAATTGCTTCAGCAAGAATTAAAAGATCCCGAACAATTGGAATTTGTTAAAAACATAATGGAAGGAGGACAAAGATTAAACAACACTTTAAGTAAAATTTTAGAAATCTCAAAACTTGAAGCAGCAAATTCGTTTTTAAAATTGCAGCCGTACAATCTTGCTGACGAGATAAAAGTATTAGTAAAATCGTTCTTACCTATGGCTCAATCAAAGCGGTTATTCCTCAAAACAGAACTTAATGATACTTCTCTAAATGTTTATATAGACAGTGAACTATTTGGTAAAGCGCTCTATCATTTGGTCAGCAATGGAATCAAGTTTACAAAAGAAGGGGGCGTTTTAGTTACATTGAATCATGAAAGAAAACAAGACCACGATTGGGCTGTTACCAAAGTAATTGATACGGGCATTGGAATATCAAAGGAGAATCTAAATAAAATCTTTGATGCTTTTAGACAAGCAAGCGAAGGTAATAGTAGAAACTATGAAGGGACAGGACTTGGAATAACAATTGCCAAAAGAATTGTTGAGTTAATGCAGGGTTATTTACAAATCGAAAGTGATATTGGTAAAGGATCTACCTTTTCAATTTGGCTGCCAGCAATACCAAATAAAAATCAGATACATCATCAGATCGAAGAAAAATTGGCAAGTACAATAGTTAAACCACCTACTATAAAAGAAAAAGGGTTACCAAAAATATTAATTGTTGACGATAACTCCTCCAATCGTTTGTTTATGAATCATTGTTTATCAAGTTATGTGAGAATAATTGAAGCTGAAGATGGCATAACGGGTGTTACATTTGCATCAAAGGAACACTTCGATCTAATTCTTATGGACATAAACCTCGGTGCAGGCATTGACGGTGTTGAAGCAATGCATCAGATAAGAAAAATTCCGGGATATACACGTGTACCAATTATTACTGTTACTGCTTACGTTATGTTCGGGGATAAGGAACGGTTTTTAAGCGAAGGTTTTGATGATTATTTAGCAAAACCATTTTCGAAAAATATTTTAGTTAGTTTAGTAGAAAAATGCCTTGCAAAATGAAGAAGTGAATCAGGGTTTAATAATACAGCATACTTGTCCAAATCCAAAACTCCGCCAACGTATAAAATAGCGTTGAAATTGTATGACACATTTACAATTTATTACTGAGGGGACCATATATATAGATAGAAAAATATTTTAATTACTGGTTAATATTTAAGACCGTGTTCGCACTTCTTTATTAAGATCTATTTTGCTTGATTTTGAAAATAGACTTAAAAAACTCACTAAAGATCTAATCCCTTTTTCATCCTTTTGATAGATTGATTTTATATCCAAAATAGTTGCATCTTTCTGTTATAATGAGTAAAAACTGTTCAACAATAGTATCGGCGGGGATCGTTTCAATAGTTGTGGCGGATATGATTCTTCATTAGCCATTCGCAGTATTCTTGGCATTGCTTGGATGCTTCACCAAACGCCGGATGCAATAGTTTTTGAAGCGGTTATATCGAAAAGCCAATTGACCCGGAGATACTATTATTTCTCAAATGAAATAATTCTTCAAAGGGAAAGAATAATTAAAAGGTTAAGCTATGACAAATATTCTAATCGTTGATGATATACGAGAAAATTTATATCTGCTTGAATTACTTCTTAAAGAAAACGGATATATTACTGTCTCCGCTAAAAACGGTGCGGAAGCATTAGGCCTGGCTCGAAAAGATATTCCGGATCTTATCATTACGGATATTCTTATGCCTGTTATGGATGGTTTCACTCTGTGCCGTGAATTTAAAAAAGATGAGAAACTTTGTAACGTCCCTTTCATATTTTATACTGCGACTTACACAGATCCAAAGGATGAAGAATTTGCTCTTAGTCTTGGGGCGGATAGATTTATAGTCAAACCTCATGATCTGGGAGAGTTTATTGTAATTGTAAAAGCACTTTTAAAAGAGGCGAAAGGAAAAAATATCCAAACGACAGAAACACCTTCAACTCCAGAGACTGTAATCTTAAAAGAGTACAATGAAGCTCTTGTGCGAAAACTCGAAGATAAAATGTTGCAGGTAGGGCAATCAGAAAAAGATATTAGAAAATATAATATCCTACTTCTTAAAGAAATAGAGGAACACAAACGTGCAGAAGAAGCGCTGCTCGAAAGCGAAGAGCGTTACCGCAAGTTAGTAAATTTATCTCCAGATGCTATTGTTGTACATTCCGGTGGCAGATTCATTTTTGTTAATCCTGCGGCTGTAAAACTCTTCGGAGGGAAAAATCCTCAGGATATACTTGGTAAGCCCATTATCGAATTTGTACATCCGGATTTTCGAAACATAGTTCAAAATCGGGTGCAACAAATAAGCAAGGGGCAAACAGTGCACCTGATTGAAGAAAAATTTATTCAATTGGATGGAACAGTAATAGATGTAGAAGTGGCTGCAATGCCTTTTAGTTATGAAAGCAAACCATCTGTGCAAGTAGTCGTTCGCGACATTACAGAGCGCAAACGTGCCGAAGAAGAAATTATAATGCTTGCTCACTCTTTAAGAAGTATAAATGAGTGTGTTAGTATCACCGATATGGAAGATAAAATTATTTTTGTCAACGAATCATTTTTGAAGACTTATGGTTACGATGAAAATGAACTGGTAGGAAAACATATGAGCATAGTACGTTCACCCAACAATCCACCGGAATTAGTTAAGGAAATTTTACCAGCCACAATACGCGGAGGATGGCAAGGTGAATTGTGGAATAAAAGAAAAGATGGAAGTGAATTCCCGATATATCTTTCCACAACAATTATAAATGATAAGGAAAGCAAACCTTTAGGACTAATTGGAGTTGCAACCGATATAACCGGGCGTAGACGTGCCGAGAAAGAACTGATAGAAGCAAAAGAGAGAGCAGAAGAATCCGATAAACTGAAATCTGAATTCCTCAATCAGATGTCTCACGAAATTAGAACTCCTATAAATGCAATAGTTGGAAATGTTGATTACCTCAATGATTCGGTTGGTAAAGAAATGAATTCCGATGCTCGCGATTGTTTTGATGGTATTGGTCTGGCTTCAAAAAGAATTATTAGAACTGTAGATTTGATACTTAATGCAGCAGAATTACAAACCAGCGGATATAATCCTTACAAAGTAAAAGTTGATCTCAATTCCGAGATACTTAATAAATTATATAAAGAGCATCAGCTTTCAGCTAAGCAGAAAGGATTAGAACTGATCTACACAAGTGAATCAAAGGACTCGCAAGTTTTAGCCGATGTATACAGTATTACTCAAATCTTTGCCAACTTGATAGACAATGCAATCAAGTACACAAAAAAGGGTAAAGTAGAAATACTTTTATTAAAGAATAAAACCGGTAATATTATGGTTGAGATAAAAGATACCGGAATAGGAATGAGTAAAGATTTTCTTTCAAGAATGTTTGATCCGTTTGTTCAAGAAGAGCAAGGATATACGAGAAGTTACGATGGCAGCGGATTGGGATTAACGCTTGTAAAGAACTATTGCGATATAAACAATGCCGTATTAGAAGTAGAGAGCGAAAAAAATGTAGGTTCAACTTTTAGAGTAATATTTAAGAGTTAGATCAAGAGCAATGACAATTTAGAAATTTTTGAAGCCCAACTATTGTGGAAATTAAAATGAAAAAAATGTTAATAGTAGAAGATGATATTCTATCTCAAAATGTAATGAGAAGAATATTTAAAAGTGATTTTGAAATTGATTTTTGTGAATCAGTTGATGAATATTATGAAAAATACTCGAAGACAAATTATGACGTAATAATAATGGATGTAGCATTAAAAGGAACTAAGAATGGTTTGGAGTTAATCAAAGAGATTAAAGCCGCACCTACATTTACGGGCACTCCCATACTTTGTCTAACCGCACATGCACAAACTAAAATGAGGCAAACGGCAATTGAGTCCGGTTCAGATTATTTCATAACCAAACCGGTTTCAAATAAAGTGCTTAAAGAAGCAGTTGAATTTCTTTTAAAATCAAAATAGTACAGAAATAAAATAAAAATTTAAGGGATGTTTTTTACAGTAGATTTATTGAGATGAAAAATATTTAGTTATCATTTGTATTTTATTTTGATAAACAATAGATAGAAAAATTTTAATAAGTTGTCAATATTTTAACACCTCATTCGCACTTATATATTCAAATCTATTTTGCTCTGTTTTGAAAATAGTCTTTTAAAAAATCACACTAAAGATCTAATCCCTTTTTCATCCCTTTGGATTATTTACTTCTATAAATCCTCTTTATACCTTAAATCACCATCATTAAGAATAAGTGAGGTATTTAAAAAACAAATAGGAGTAACAATGGAAAAGAAAAGAGTATTTAAGCAAAATTATGTTTCTTTAAATGAGGGATACAAATTCACAAACGGGGCTGTTGCAACCATATTAAAAGAAGGCAAAGAAAACGTTAAAATCAAAGTTGATGAAAAATCGTACCTTCTTCCATATAGGGATTTCATTATCCTAACAAAAAAAATCTGAAATGGATCGACTCGATTCCCAACATACAGACTTCTCAGCGATTTGTTTCCACACAGGATAAAAAAATAATTTAGTTACTGTCTTTTCACGAACAAGAAATAATTCTGAGTTAAGCTTATATCACTATTAGTGTGCTTGAATAATAATATTTTGTTTATAGCTCATCCAAAAGATGTAGTTCCTTTTTCATCCTTTTGACCGATTGAATACTTCCTCTTAACTGACGATTATAAAACGAGATTAAAAACAAACAATGCTCTGAGATAGAAAAATGATTTATGCCAGTATTTCTTCTACAGAAGAAAAATTTGTTATCGAGTTGAGGCACAAAATTGATTATGTAATTGAAAAGAAATTCGGGAGAATAAAATCTTTAAACAATAGAACAATCTATGTGTTTGTACAATTATTCTTCTCAATTATAAGACTGATTTTTAAAGAAGTATTCGTGAGATCTCGCTTATGAATATATTAATGGTTTATCCAATGTACCCAGACACGTTTTGGAGTTTTAAGCATGCATTAAAATTTGTATCGAAGAAAGCAAGCTTTCCTCCTTTGGGATTATTAACAGTTGCTTCGATGCTTCCAAAAGGATGGAACAAAAAATTAATTGATATGAACGCAAGCGACCTCACCGATAAAGATATTCTTTGGGCGGATTATGTTTTCATAAGCGCCATGTCAATTCAAAGTGAATCGGCAAATCAAGTAATTGAAAGATGTAAAAAGTTAAAAGCAAAAATTGTAGCCGGCGGACCTTTATTTACAAGCAGTTCCGAATATTATCAAAACATTGATCACCTAATTCTTAATGAAGCCGAAATTACTCTGCCGCAGTTTTTAAGTGATCTTAATAAAGGAAAACCGAAACAAAAATACAGTTCGGAAGATTGGGCTAATATTACAACCACCCCTTTACCTCTTTGGGAATTGGTATCTCTTAAAAATTATACTTCGATGAATGTACAGTATTCACGCGGTTGTCCTTTTGATTGTGACTTTTGTGATATCACAGTTCTTTATGGTAGGAAACCGCGTACAAAAACTAAAGAACAGGTGATAGCTGAATTAGATGCATTATATTTTACAGGATGGCGAGGACCGGTATTTTTTGTAGATGATAATTTCATTGGCAACAAAGTAAAATTGAAAAAAGAAATTCTCCCTGCAATTGCAGAGTGGATGGAAAGTAGAAAAAATCCGTTTTATTTCAATACGGAGGCATCAATCAATCTTGCCGACGATGATAAACTTATGCAGCTTATGGTTAAAGCGGGATTTGAGGCCGTGTTCATTGGCATCGAATCTCCGAACGAGGAGAGTCTGATAGAATGTAATAAAACTCAAAATAGAAATCGTGATCTTATTTCAAGCGTAAAGAAAATTCAAGAGTCAGGCATAGAGGTTCAGGGAGGATTTATTGTTGGGTTTGATAACGATCCACCAGCAATCTTCGATAAGCTTACAAACTTTATCCAGGAAAGTGGAATTGTAACAGCAATGGTTGGATTACTAAATGCACCTCAAGGAACGAAGCTTCAAAAAAGACTTCTTGAGGAAGGAAGATTGTTAAATGATTTTACCGGTAATAACACGGATTTTTCTATCAATTTTATTCCTCATATGGATTCCGAAGTGCTCATCAATGGTTATAAAAAAATTCTAAATACAATCTATTCACCCAAATTTTATTATGAACGCGTTATGCGCTTCATGAAAGATTTTGAACCGAAGAAGAAGAAAGTTTTTCATCTTAATCCTAATTACATCCTCGCGCTGTTTAAATCCATGTTCAAATTAGGAGTGGTCGGTGAGGAGAGAATCTATTACTGGAAATTATTTTTCTGGTCATTGTTCCGAAAACCGCAGCTATTTTCTTTAGCAATATTGTTTACGATTTACGGATTTCATTTCAAAAAAATATCCAATAGTTTTTATTAAGAGTATTTGCTTCCATCAATTGATACAAAGGCGATTGATGATACCACTGAGTTGTTTAAGTGTACGCAACAATTAAAAAACGAGATTGAGCGATGGAATTTTCAACATTAGCGATAATTGTTTTTGGACTCTGTGCAATTGTAATGATCATTTGCACAATAATACTTTACCCCGAATTGAGGGATGTAGTTAAAGAGCTCAAGAGAGATCTTTAGAGAAAATTTATTTAGTTGAATAATATCACTTATTCATATTCAACTCCGAAAAAACCAGAGGGAGTTCTTCATCTTGAAAAAAAGGGTAACAAGTTCCACTATCAACCGTATCGCCTTCATCGGAAATTATTTACCGCGTCAGTGCGGCATTGCAACGTTTACTACCGATTTGTGCGAGGCAATCGCTGCTCAATATGCCGGAACAACGTGTATTGCACTGCCGGTTAATGATATCGAGGCCGGTTATGCTTATCCAACACGCGTTCGATTTGAATTGACGGAGAAGGATATCGAATCTTACCTCCGGGCAGCCGATTTTCTAAACATTAATGATGTTGATTTAGTATGTGTACAATTCGAGTATGGAATCTTCGGTGGAAGAGCGGGCAGTCATATCCTTTCACTTTTACGCGAACTGCGAATGCCGATAGTTACAACTTTGCACACAATACTAAAAGACCCTGATCCAGATCAGAGGCGAGTATTGGAAGAAGTTGCTGCTCTTTCTGACCGGTTAGTTGTAATGAGTGAACGCGGCTCTGAATTTTTACAAAAAATTTATAATGTATCACCGAAAAAGATTGATCTGATTCCGCACGGCATTCCTGATGTACCGTTCGTTGATCCGAGTTTCAACAAAGATTTATTTGGAGTCGAAGGCAAAACAGTATTACTCAGTTTTGGTTTACTCTCCGCAAGCAAAGGAATCGAGACTGTTATTTCAGCTATGCCTGAAATAGTTGCGCGATATCCAGACTGCGTTTATATCATTGTCGGAGCCACACATCCTCACGTCATCAAACACGAGGGTGAAACTTATCGGCTCTCTCTTCAATGGTTAGCCCAGCAGAAGGGTGTGGAAAGTAATGTTATCTTTTACAACCGCTTTGTAAGTTTGGAAGAACTTGTTGAATTCATCGGTGCAGCCGATATCTATATTACACCTTATCTCAACGAGGCACAGATTACATCCGGAACTTTAGCTTACACATTAGGAGCGGGCAAAGCTGTTATCTCTACACCATATTGGTATGCACAAGAAATGCTTTCTGATGGACGGGGTGTGCTTGTTCCATTCCGCGATTATAAAGCTTTGGCAGAGCAGGTTATTAACTTGTTAGACAATGAAGCCGAACGGCACGCTATGCGCAAGCGTGCTTATAAGTTTGGACGAGCTATGATTTGGTCTGAGGTAGCGCAACGTTATATGGAAAGTTTTGAACTTGCGCGGGTAGAGCGTCGTCATTATATCCCACCGGGATTTATAGCGAAAGCACTAGATAAATATCCGGGCGAATTACCTCCATTAAAACTCGATCACTTAGACCGTCTAACGGATTATACCGGCATGTTTCAGCACGCTCTTTTTACAGTGCCTAATTATTCTCATGGTTATACTACCGACGACAATGCTCGAGCTCTTTTAGTAAGTATTCTCTTAGATGAACTGGGTAACAGCGAGAGTTTGGAATTGGCTTCCCGCTATCTTGCCTTTCTTGGATTTGCATTTAACGATCAAACAAAAAGATTTCGGAATTTTATGGATTATCAACGCAATTGGTTGGAAGATTCCGGATCGGATGATAGTCATGGCCGTTCATTATTAGCATTAGGAACAGTATTGAATCATTCTAATGCACTAGCACTAAAAGGTATGGCGGGCTGGTTATTCGAACAAACTCTACCTGCCATTCTCTTAACTACCAGCCCGCGCGCCTGGGCATTTGCACTTATTGGTATTTATGAATACTCACATAAATTCGGCGGTGACCGGAGAGCAAGTCAGGTACGTGATGAATTGGCAGGACGGCTTCTAACATTATATCAAAATAATCGTTCTGAAGAATGGCGCTGGTACGAAAAAACTCTTTCTTATTGCAACGCTGTTCTACCACATGCTTTACTCACATGCGGCAGATCAATTCCTAACAGAGATATGACTGATGCTGGATTGGAGTCATTAAATTGGCTTGTTGATTTGCAGCGCGCAGATGCAGGCCATTTTGTTCCGATTGGATCAAACGGTTTTTATCAGAAAGGTGGAGAGCGAGCTCGTTTTGATCAACAGCCTGTTGAGGCCCAAGCAATGGTATCTGCTTGTCTCGAAGCATTCAGAATTACCGGTGACAAATTTTGGAACAAAGAAGCTCGTCGAGCATTTGAATGGTTTCTAGGACGTAACGATTTAAATCTTTCAGTTTACGATCCAACAACAGGTGGTTGTCGTGACGGTTTGCATTCGGACCGTCTGAACGAGAATCAAGGTTCAGAATCAACTTTAGCTTTTCTACAATCATTGTTGGAGTTGCGTCTGGCTGAACAGACACATTTATCTATGGAGGCATTATTAAAATGAACAATCAACATGCATTACTTTTTCACCGTAATAAATTAAATCCGATTCTTACAGCTGATAATTGGCCATATCCTATCAATAGTGTATTCAATGCTGGTGCTACTTTACTGCCTGATGGAACAACATTGCTTTTGTGTCGCGTGGAAGATCGGCGAGGACTTTCTCATTTTTGTGCCGCCCGTTCAGCAAATGGCATAGATGGCTGGCTGATTGACCCGCAGCCAACTTTATTACCTGATCCGGATAACCATCCGGAAGAATTGTGGGGCATTGAAGATCCGCGCATAACTTTCGTTAAAGAATTAAAAAAGTACGTAGTCGCTTATACTGCATACACACGCGATGGTCCCGGTGTCTCTTTAGCGCTCACAGAAGATTTCCACAATTTTGAGCGCTATGGTATTATAATGTCGCCGGAAGATAAAGATGCTGCATTACTACCTTATCGAATTGACGGTAATTGGGCTTTGATTCATCGTCCTGTCAGCGCACCGAGAGCTCATATGTGGATTTCTTATTCACCGGACTTAATACATTGGGGAAGCCACAAGATAATGATGGATGCACGGAAGGGTGCGTGGTGGGATGCAAATAAAATTGGTCTTTCACCTCCGCCTATCGAAACACCGCAAGGTTGGTTGATAATTTACCATGGGTTGAGGCAAACATGTGGCGGATGCATTTATAGGTTGGGACTCGCACTGTTTGATTTGAAAAAACCTGAACTTTGCCTTAAGCGCGGGAGCGAATGGATCTTTGCTCCGGAAGAACTTTACGAGCAACATGGTGATGTTGGAAATGTCGTGTTTCCATGCGGATACACTATCGGTCCAGACGGCGATACTGTAAATATTTACTATGGCGCAGCAGATTCATGCATTGCCTTAGCTACTTGTAGTATTAAGGAGATGCTTCAGTGGCTTGAACAACACGATTCATACATAAAAGAGAAGATTATATGAAAGCATTACTGCAAAAGAAAAAGCTCTCATGGTTATTCTTACAAGATAGTGAGAGAGAAAATAATTATATGAATCACATTTAATAAGAGATACACTATGAAACTGTATAAAAAATTTATGATGGCTGCAGTATTATGCTGCTTAATGATTCTACTAGAAAGTTGTTCATCATCATCACTTGTTGATGTATGGAATGATCCGACTTATCATGAATCTCCATTGAAGAAGATACTAATCATCGCTATAAGAAAAGATCCCGTTCAGCGGCGAATTTGGGAGGATGCTTTTGTTGGTGAGCTCTCTAAGCACGGTGTTCAGTCAACATCATCATACCATTTGTTCCCGGATGTACTGCCGGATACAAATCAAATTATTCAAACTGTTCAAGAAAAAGGATTCGATGGAATTCTGGTGACTCGTCTTCTTCTCGCCGAAACGGAAACTCATTATGTTCAGAGTTATGTTACAACTGAACAAATATCACGATATAATATTTTTCGAAAAAGGTATGACACATATTACCATAACATTCAACATCCGGGATATGTTGAGTCTCAAATTATTGACCGTCGCGCAATAGATGTTTGGGTGATTAGGAATGAAGAACGAATGATTTGGAGCGCTACGAGTAACTCTCCTGAACGGAATACAGTAGAAGATGTTCAAAATGATATCGCCGAACTTGTGATACCTGAATTAACGCGGAATGCTATTATTAAATCTGGGAAGTAAAGAGATGGTGCAAAATACAATTGAAAAAATTGAAAAGAAGATTCGAATAAACAGTTCTCTTACTGAAAAAAATAAAACTGAACTTCTTGATCTGCTGACAACACTGAAGCCCGAAATGAAGAAGTTTTCAAAAGCACAAACTGAACATGCAGAGAGTATTGCCGGATTTATCGAGCGCTCAATACATGAAGCAATGCGAAGGGAGAAAAATCCAACCCTTTTAAAATTAGCAGTTGAAGGTTTATCTGCTTCGGTGAAAGGTTTTGAAATATCACACCCGAAATTGGTAGAAAATGTGAATTATATTGCAAATGCATTAGCTAACATGGGCATTTAAAATATTATGAATGATAAGAAAGTAGTAATTGGAATATTTGAAAATGAGTTATATGCGATAATAGCAACAAGAGAACTCAGAGAGGCTGGCATTAAGGCAAACATACTTAAGGATGGCAGTAATGTAACTTCGTATTTGTTACATCAAACAGAAGGTGTGCCACTGATGGTCCCTGATACTCAAGTAGAAGAAGTTAAGAAAATACTTCAGATAAAATTTATCTAATCAAGAAAGGATCAAAACATGAACACAAAAACAATTGGTCTCATCATACTCGTAATAGGTTTGTTAATGACTCTCTATACCGGATTTAATTATGTAACAAGAGAAAAAGTGGTGGACATAGGCAGTATTCAAATAACAAAGGATGAAGATCATACGGCAAGTTGGTCTCCATTTATTGGTATAGGAGTAATGGTAATCGGCGGAGTTGTTTTTTTATCCGGTAAAAAGAAATAGTTCAGACTGGGTTCAAACTGAATTGATTAGTGTGGAAAAAAACATTAAAAAACCTTACAGTTAACGGAGAAAAATTGAAAAGAAAAGTGGGTTTGTGGATTGACCATAGGAAAGCGGTCATCGTAAGTATAACAGGTGATTTGGAAGAGATAAAGTCAATCAAATCAAACATGGAAAAACATGTTCGATTTTCTGGTGAAGCGCAAGAAGACTCTGAAGAGGACATTCGCGACAGACGGTTTGCGAGTCATCTCAACAAATACTACGATGAGGTGATCTCGTTTATTAGAAATGCAGAATCTATTCTGATAGTTGGACCTGGTGAGGCGAAAGTTGAGTTCAAAAAACGTCTTGAGAGTGAAAAGCAAATTGGAAGAGTAGTTGGTCTTGAGACAGCTGACAAGATGACCGAACCTCAAATTGCAGAAAAAGTCCGGGAACACTTTTCAAAATAGAGCTTCTCAATCTTAAGCAGACAATGGTTGAATATTGATTAATTTTGTAATGCAATTAAAATACAGAAACCTACTTAAACAAATAGCGCTTGGAATATTAGGAATCATCGGGGCAAGTATTATCTTACTCCTTACAAGTCGTCACGGTGCCGGAATGACGCCCGACTCCGTCGCTTATATTTCGGCTGCAAGAAATTTAGCTGAAGGTCAAGGCTTTCTTACTTATAATGGCTTACATTTAGTTGTTCAGCCTCCTCTCTATCCAATCATGCTGGCTATAATAAAAAAAATAGTTTTCATAGACCCGTTGATATCGGCTGGTTATGTTAATGCCGCTCTTTTCGGCCTCATAATATATTTATCCGGATTATTATTGTTAAGGTACTTGAATTCATTTGCTTTAATATTTTTAGGAACGGTATCTGTTTTGATTTCATATGCACTTGTTCAAGCTTCTTTGATGGCTTTATCCGAAACTCTTTTTATTTTTCTTGTGCTTCTATTTCTTTATTATTTTGAAACATATAAATCAAAGCGGGACTTTGTTTCTTTATTCCTTTTTTCAATTTCGGCAGCCTTAGCCTGTCTTACCCGTTACACCGGGATCATAATTATTTTAACAGGTATAATATGCATCGTTCTCTGGACGAGGAATAATAAAAAAGAAAAGTTTTGGCATTCACTCGTCTTTTTGCTTATCACTGGTTTACCCATCACTATTTGGATTATTAGAAATTGTTTTCTTACAGGCACTTTTGTTGGGCAAAGAGCTGCATCTTCATATACTCTATTAGAGAATTTTAAATTTTTCTACGACATTGTTCTTCCATGGTATTTACCGTTGAATGCAACATGGATTTATTTCATTTTTATTTTTTTAATAGTAACAGCCTGGGTTTTCTTCGGATTAGATACGGCAAAATTTTCGAACAAAGAAGCAATAGAACTAATTGGTCCAAGTCTGATCTTCGTATTATTCTATTCCGGGGTCATTGTTATTTCATCAACCACCACAGCCTATGATCAGATATCCGATAGATTGCTCTCTCCGATTTATATCCCCGTAATTTTCATTTTATTTTTTATCTCCGATAAAATTCTTAGCTGGCTAACAAAATCTTTCCATCTCAAATTAATAACCGTTCTCTTTATAATTGGTATAGTACTGTTGATAGTATACCCGGTTAAGAAAACGATACATATTATTGAAGAGTATATCGAGCTATCCGGATCGGGATACAGTGCTGATTCATGGAGGAAAAGCGAAACTATTGAATATCTTACCCGGCATGAGATGTTGGGTAAAAGCTATACATTATATAGTAATGAACCGGAAGCTGTTTATATTCTAACAAATTTAAATACCAAGCGTAGTCCCGCCAAAACATTTTACAACTCTCCTCAACATTTTGATATTTATCCAAACCAAAAAGATAGTTGGCTAAATACGGAAAATGTTTGTCTAATCTGGTTTGATAAAACTAATCGCAGTTTTCTTTTTACAATTGATGAACTTCAAAAAAATATAAATATGACGGAAGTTGCGCATCTTAAGGATGGAGAGATTTATACTTTTTCAAAGAAATGATATTGGAATTAAAATCATTTCTCACTTAGAAGTAAAATGCAAATTGAAATCTGATGGATCTGGTTAGACTGTCCATATCCAAAACCCGTGCACATGTAAAAATTCACAATTATGATTGCTCTCATCTAGAAAAGAAGAAAAGATTTGCTGTCTGGATGAAATGTTTGGTAAGGAATGGAGGAATAACAATGAAGCTCTCTCCAATTGTTAAAGATACTTTTCATGGCCATGAAGAAGAACCGATCTCGATTCCTTATTCGAAATTTCTTGGGGGTTCTATTCAGAATTTCCAGCTATTTCCTAAAGAAGATAATTTCGAGCTGAAGCTGTGTTTTAGATTTGAAACAACAGAGGCAGAAAGAAAGCAAAGATCTGATCGTATCGGATTTTTACTTGTTAATTACGAAGCGTAAAAATAACGTTTATAATTCATAATCATTATTTTGATAACGGATGAGGTTTTGGCTAGGCACAGGCGGTCATTCAAGAATCACAAAATTTCTGTACTCTCCCAAACGAATGCCAAAGATATTTTCTATAATGTCTGAAAATAAATATCGTGCATTTGTAAAATTCCACGTAACCATTTTTTTATCAATACTAAAATCCCAATTTTGTGACTCGATTTTTTGCAGCATTACTTTAGGATGAGATTTATTATAATATTTCAGACCATATTGCTGTTCAAACTTAAATTCATCAAAAGCATTATCAAACTTATTTCCATGCCACAGCCGGGAAAAATGTTTATTCTTAAATCCCATATCTTCCGGACTTCTAACCCAACCATAGTGAAAAATCCGAGCTCCATTTGCTATTACATTTAATTTCCTGCCAACAATTTTGAATCCCTGTGCATCGCCTACAGATTTTACGCCGATATGATTTCGTACAATTCGAATTTCTCTTCTATACCAATTACGAGCTGTTGCTAAAACATTATAAGATCCATAAAAATGTAAGTAATCAAAAACGAAACCCTCTACCCTGTGATTATTTATATTTTTTTCGCAGAGTAATCGTATTTGTGGAAGGTCCTCTTCGTGACAGACTTCATCTCCCTGAATATAAAAGCACCAGGTCCCTTTACATTCTTCAAGTGCGATATTTGTCTGATTCGATAAAATGAGTCCATCTTTTTGCATGGAGGCATCCCAAGTAGAGTGAATGATGCGGATTTTAGAAGAGTTAATACTTTTAATAGTCTCTAACGTATCATCTTCACTTTCACATACATTCACAATAAATTCATCGCATATTGGAAGTATAGAAAGAATTGCTGCTACTGCCGGGTATTTTAGTTTATTAATATTTCTTACAAATGTAAAACCACTGATTAGCATTGCGAGTATCCTGTATATATCGTCAAATAGTTCCGGACAAAAGTCATGATTTTTTAAGAGATAGTTTTTGATAATCCCAAATTGTTAATTGATGGTTGATTAAGTAATAAATTTTGTTTTTTCCTTAGTTCTAAAGTTCTTCTTTTAATTTCTTCTCATTTTTCTTCAATCCTATGATGCCTGCCAAAATAAACATCCGCCGGTGTAACATTTTTCAACAATTCATGATAACGAAGATTATTGTAATATTCAATTGGTTCATAGGATGATACGGCGCTCCGTTGGTCCGTTGTATATGTAGCTCTACTTAATTTTATTATTAATTCACAATTTCTATATGTAATTTTCCCTTAACTATTGATAGAAAAAATGATTGGTGAAAGCAATTCAAATACATCACCACAAACCGGTGATTACTTAGAGGGCATTTATAATTATTGTGATAGATGGTGCACAAAATGTAATTACACAGAAAGATGTGCCACTTTTTCTCCCTTTCGCTATATTATATGGTAGCTTATTTCTACTTATTCTGTTTTGTTAAGATTTTGTTATAAGACTAGGAATGAATAAATGACATTTAGAAAAAGTACAACCGTCCGGCAATTCGCACTCTCCACTCCCTCAATAAAAGAAACTTGGGATATCCAAAAAGCTAAACTCAAAAAGAAGTATCCAAGTTTAACGGATAGTGATTTACGTTATGACGAAGGGAAAAAAGGTGTAATGTGGGAGAAACTTCAAATAAAGCTGGAACTAAGTAAAGAAGAATTGCGGAAGATAATTACAACAATATGATTTTTTTTGACACTGAATTTTAAACTAATTCAAAAAGGAAAAATATCATGAGCAAAGGTCAAGACAGTAAAAAGAATTCAAAGAAAGAACCGGCAAAAACCATGAAAGAAAAAAAGGCAGCTAAAAGAGAGAAGAAAAACGAAAAGATGAACCATGGAATTCTCAATCAATAACACTGTTGTTGGTTTGGATAAAAGCAGCTTTTGGAAAACAGTAACCGCCGGATTCATAATTTTAGATATTTAAAAACATAACTGAAATGGGAAAAATGATTTCTGATCATTGTTAAACATAGGCGGGTACCATTTCAACGATTACAAAAATAAATTGAGCATCATTGCGTTACAAATATAAAATGAAAGACGATGATGCAATGTCTCTATTATGTTTTTCGTTCCTTCTTTATTCATTTTTATGTAATTTATCAACGGGTAAATAGAGAAAAGGTAATTTATGATAGTTCACTATGCCCAACTCCAATCTAAAATATTCTGCTTTTGAAAAATACATCCTATTCATTTATCAATGTTCTTTTTGTCCAGTGACTTTCTTTAACGTGTTTAATATATTTAATTCAAAGTAACCTATAATTAAAGTTAACATAGGTTTTTGAGTATGAAAGACGATAATAAAAAAGGTAAACACATAATAAGTGTTTTTATCAAAGTCGGCTCATTACTCACAGCAACTTTGGGTATTATAGTAATACTCGGATGGATCTTTGATATCCCTCAATTAGCAAGTTTTGATACAGACAAAATACCAATGGCGTTAAGCTCAGCGGTTTTGTTTGTCTTATACGGATTAATAATTTTCTTCCACCATCGTTTACCTTCAAACCGCATTATATCATGGATTGGAATTGCTTTCAGCTCTGTTGCAATTTTAGTTGCATTACTGCTTCTTTATCTTACGCTGAACGGTATACGTCCAGATGCAGAACATTTAGGAATGAAAATAAGCGGAGGGTTTGATGGATTAATGGCAGGGCATATGTCTCCAATTACTGCATTTATTTTTGTGTTTGTTGGTTTGTCATTCTTGATAATACTGATGAAAACCAGACGAAAAAAACTAAAAAGAGTATCTTTTATTTTTGAAGTCTTAGTAATCTTCATCTCCATTATTCTTCTCTTATCTTATCTCTTTGGTACACCTCTGCTTTACGAAGGGGGATTTATTCCACCGGCATTAACAACTTCTCTTTCCTTTTTATTTCTTGGAATTACATTACTTTTAATTTCAGGACTCGAAATTTGGTCTTATGAAAAGTTATTGAATACTCTGGGCACACGTTCTACACACATACTTTTTCTAGTTTTTGTTATTCTGATTGTAAGTATAATTACAGCGGGGTATTCATATTATAGAGTTTATGAAAAACATTATCGTACGGAGGTTGAACAACAGCTTTCATCAATCGCTTTTTTAAAAGTAAACGAAATAGTTCAGTGGCGGAAAGAACGATTGGAAGATGCGGAAGAATTTTACCAAAATGCAGAATTCTCCAGATTGGTAAAACAATTCTTTAATAAACAAAACGACGCTGATGCAAAAAAAAGAATTCAAGAATGGATTGAACAAGCCCGTTCAGATTCTGAATACGACCAGATATGCTTACATAACGCAAAAGGCGTTGAAGTAATTTCTTCTCCCGACGGAAAAATTCTTAGTCCGTTTATTTTCTCTGCACGTTCTTTCGAAGTATTGAAATCCGGGCAAATATTTTTTCAAGATTTTTACCGTGATGAAAATGATAAGCGTATTTATTTAGCAATTTTTATTCCCATTCTTTCTGATAAATCAAGTAAAAATGTAATTGGAGTTGTTGCTTTAAGGATTGATCCCAAGAAGTTTCTGTATCCTTTAATAAATATATGGCCTCTTCCAAGCAAATCAGCAGAAACACTTATTGTTCGGCGTGAAGGAAATGAGGTTGTGTTTCTTAACGAACTTAAATTTCAAAAAAATACTGCGCTCAATCTTAGGAAACCGTTAACAGAAATAAATTTACCTGCCGCACAAGCAGCGCTGGGTAAAAAAGAAATAACAGAAGGTGTAGACTATCGCGGTATTTCGGTTATTGCTTATGTGAATCCAATACCTAATTCGCCATGGTTTCTTGTTGCACGGATGGATACATCTGAAGTTTATGAGTCTATAACTGAAAGACTATGGATGTTAATCGCTATTGTCTTCGTGCTTCTTTTAGGATCCGCTGCAACAATCGGAATGATTTGGCGGCATCAACGTGTACGGTTTTACAATGAGAAATATATTGCTGAAAAAGAACGCGCATCACTTCAAGAGATCATCAGTAAAAGTCTTAATGAAATATATGTCTTTGATGCCGGCACACTAAAGTTTATTTATGTTAATGACAGTACAATCAATAATCTCGGTTACAATATGGAGGAACTTTCAAATATGACTCCTCTCGGTATCGAGCCAAGATTTAATATGAATTCGTTCAAGGAAATGGTAGCGCCTCTTTATGAAAAAAAGATTCCGGTTCTACAGTTCGAAACAGTACATCAAAGAAAAGATAAAAGTGAGTATGTTGTAGAAGTTCACCTCCAACTCATTGATTCGGAAAAAGGATTAGTATTCTTGGCAGTAATAAATGACATCACCGTGCGCAAGCGTTCTGAAGAAGCTTTAAGGAAAAGCGAAGAACGCCTGCGACTCGAAATGGCCCGTATGCCCATTGGCTATATAGTGTGGGACAAAGACTTTCGCGTGGTTAATTGGAATCCGGCTGCTGAAAAAATATTCGGTTTCACTGCAAGCGAAACCATAGGGAAACATCCGTATGACCTCATTGTGCCGAAGGATGCACAACCCCTCGTAGATGCCATCTGGTCACGACTTCTTGAAGGTGACTATACTGCGCAAAGTGTAAATGAGAATTTTACGAAAGCTGGCCGCACCATCATATGCGATTGGACCAACACACCATTCAAAGAAGCAGATGGCAGAGTCGTCGGCGTTCTTTCCATGGTTCAGGACATCACCGTGCGCAAGCGGGCGGAAGAAGAAATTCAAAAACTCAACGCTGAGCTTGAACAGCGAGTACTTGAACGCACAGCTCAATTAGAAAATGTAAACAAAGAATTGGAATCATTTTCATATTCGGTCTCGCATGATCTTCGTGCACCTCTTAGAGGAATAGATGGCTTCTCAACAATGTTGCTTGAAGATTATTCTAAGAAGTTGGGCAAAAAAGGACAAAGATTACTCAATGTAATTCGCGGCAACACAAAAAAAATGGGGCAGCTTATTGATGACCTTCTTTCGTTTTCACGAATCGGTAAACGCGAACTCGACAAATCAGAAATTGATATGAAGACTCTCGCTAATTCAATTTATTATGAATTAACATCAGAACTGGAAAGGGAAAAGATTTCATTTACTGTCTCCAACTTACCAAACGCGAAAGGTGATTCATCATTAATTAGACAGCTTTGGTATAACATAATATCAAATGCAATAAAGTTTTCATCAAGAAAAGATAATCCGGTAATTGAAATAAACAGCAAAGTAGAAAACGGGGAAGAAATTTATTTTATTAGGGATAACGGCGTTGGTTTCGATATGAAATATTATGAAAAACTTTTCGGTGTATTTCAACGTCTGCACAGCGAAACCGAATATCAAGGTACCGGAGTTGGTTTAGCAATTGCGAAAAGAATAGTTACCAAACATGGCGGTAATATCTGGGCGGAATCGGAAATTAATGTTGGAACTACTTTTTATTTTTATCTTTAAAGAATAGGCAAGTAGGCAATAGGCATGAGGCAATAGTAAATGACCATTGCCTGTTCTTAAAAAAAGGAGTAAATAACATGGATGCAAAACCAGTAGATATTCTTCTAGTTGAAGATAATCCGACTGATGTTGAATTAGCTCTTCGCGCATTAAAGAAAAGCGGCTTGGCAAATAATATCTTTGTTGTAAATGATGGAGAGGAAGCACTCGACTTTCTATATTGCAGGAACAAATTTGTGAACCGCAATCCCAATCATTCTCCAAAAGTTATACTGCTGGATCTTAAACTGCCAAAAGTAGACGGATTGGAAGTTTTACGGACATTAAAAAAAGATGAAGAGAAAAAAAATATACCGGTAGTTGTCTTGACTTCATCCGATCAAGAAAAAGATATGGTAGAAAGCTACAAGTTTGGTGTTAATAGTTATATTCAAAAACCTGTTGACTTCGATCAGTTTATAAAAGCTGTAAATCAAATTGGATATTACTGGCTATTGGATATTACTGGCTACTGCTAAATCGATTACCGAATAAATAATATCAGTAATCAAAAATTTATTGTTTTCGGTAATGAATATATTGGAATACTAATGGTACGAGGAAATTATGGAGAATAAATTAAAAATATTATTTGTTGAAGACTTACCGACAGATGTGGAGCTTGCTAAACGCACTCTTACAAAAGAAGGTATAAAATTTCAGTCCCATATTGTTGAAAATGAAACTGATTTTGTTCGTGAGCTCAATAAATTTATTCCGGATATAATTATTTCCGACTACATGATGCCTGCTTTCAATGGGATGCGTGCATTAAAAATAACTTTGGAAACATATCCCAATACTCCTTTCATTCTTTTGACCGGTTCAATGAATGAAGAAGTAGCAGTCGAATGCATGAAAGCTGGAGCAGTAGATTATATTATAAAAGAACATATTAAGCGGTTGCCCTTTGCAATAAAAGAAGCATTAAAGCAAAAGGAGATTCGTATTGCAAGAGGAGAAGCGGAACGAGCCCTGCAAGAAAGCGAACTACGCTACCGCACAGTTCTGCAGCAATCGTTAGAAGCAATTTACCTCTACGACGTGGAAACTAAACGTGTGCTCGAGGCTAATCCTACTTTTCTGAATCTCCTCGGCTACAATGCCGAAGAGGTAAGCTTGTTGACACTCTACGATATTGTCGCCCATGACCGGGCCAGCATTGACGCTTACTTGCAACATATATTATCCAGCGAGGGAATCCCCTTGGGAGAACGGCTCTGGCGGCGGAAAGATGGCACAACTGTTCATGTTGAGGTAACGGCTAACAGGGTTAAACAAGGTGATAAGACAATAGCCTTTTTCGTTGCCCGCGACATCACCGAACGCAAGCTTGCGGAAAAAGAGTTACGCGAAAGTGAATCACGATTCCGACTTTTATATGAACGCGCTCCAGTTGCATACCAGTCATTAGACTCAGAGGGTAGAATTCTAGAAATTAACGACGCTTGGCTAAAGCAACTTGGTTACAGATATGAAGAAGTAATTGGTCATTCTATCAGCGAATTTCTTGTGCCTGATCATATCAAATTACTTCAAGAACGGTTTCCTAAATTTCTTGCAACGGGTGAAGTGCATAATGCTGAATTTGATTTCGTCAGGAAAGACGGGAAAATCATTACCGTTTCCGTAGAAGGCAGAATTGGACATGATAAGCACGGTGAGTTCAAGCAAACGCATTGTATTCTTCACAATATCACCGAGCGCAAACGTGCCGAAGAAGAATTGAAGAAAAAAAATACTTTTATTCAAACTGTTCTAGACAATCTTCCGATTGGTATTGCGCTAAATGAAATTGACAAAGGGAACGCTCTCTATATAAATAAAAAGTTTGAAGAAATTTATGGTTGGCCTAAAGATGAGATGAAAGATATCCCTGAATTCTTCGAAAAAGTATATCCCGATAAAAAGTACCGTGAAGAATTAATAACAAAAATAATGGCAGATATCCAATCCGGAGATCCTTCTCGTATGCACTGGGAAGACAGCATTGTAAAACATAAAGATGGCTCTACGCATATTGTTAATGCTGTCAACATTCCTTTATTCGAACAGAATACTATGGTTTCAACTGTATTGGATATCACCGAGCGCAAACGGGCAGAAGAGGCGTTGCGCCGATTGAATCGCGAACTGCATGCAATCAGCAACTGCAACCAGACTCTATTACGAGCACTTGACGAACAGACTTTACCCAACAAAATCTGCCGTATCATTTGCGACGAAGCTGGTTACCGAATGGCCTGGGTAGGATATGCCGAGCACGATGAGACAAAAACTGTGCGTCCTGTAGCTTGGGCAGGGTTTGACAGCGGGTATATCGCAAACGCCAAAATTACTTGGGCAGACGACACGGAACTCGGACGAGGTCCTGCTGGAAAAGCTATCCGAAGCGGCGAAATGATCTGTGTTCAAGATTTCACAACTGACCCGCAAATGGTCCCCTGGCGCGAAAGCGCCTTGCAACACGGATATCGCTCCGGTATCGCCCTGCCTCTTAAGGACGAAAACACAAAGGTATTTGGCGTTCTTCTGATTTATTCTGCGGAGACCAACGTCATCACACCAGACGAAATCCGGCTTATGGAGGAACTGGCAAGCGATTTGGCTTTTGGCATTACTGCCTTACGTACTCGGGCAAAACGGGATCAGATGGAGGAAGCGCTGCTCGAGAGTGAGGAAAAATTTAGGAACCTCGCTTCATCAGCTCAAGATTCGATTGTTATGATGGACGATGAAGGAAAATTCTTCTACTGGAATGAGGCGTTCAAAAAACTATTCCAGTATAAAAGTTCAGAAATCACGGGCAAAGTGGTTCATGCGCTAATCGCGCCAAAACGTTTCCACGACGATTACAAAAAAGGTTTTGCAAAATACTTAGAGACAGGCGAAGGGTCAGCTATCGGGAAAGCTTTAGAATTAGCTGCCATTAAAAAAAATGGGGACGAATTCCCAATTGAATTATCCCTCTCTCCTTTAATGTTAAAGGGTAAGAGAATGTCTCTGGGAATTTTGAGAGACATAACCGAGCGCAAACGTTCCGAGAAAGAACTGATAGAAGCAAAAGAGAGAGCAGAAGAATCCGATAAACTGAAATCTGAATTCCTTGCGCAAATGTCTCACGAAATTAGAACTCCTATAAATGCAATAGTTGGAAATGTTGATTTCCTCAATGATTTATTTGACGAAAGTATGGATGCTGACTCACGCGATTGTTTTGATGGTATTGGTCTGGCTTCGAAAAGAATTATTAGAACAGTAGATTTGATACTTAATGTGGCTGAACTACAAACCAGCGGTTATAAACCGCAATTTGTAAAAGTTGATCTTAATTCCGAAGTACTTAATAAATTGTATAAAGAGCATCAACTTTCAGCCAAACAGAAAGGATTAGAGTTTATATATACTTGTAAAGAGAAAGACACAAAAGTAATAGCCGATGAATACAGCATAACGCAGATCTTTGCGAACTTGATAGATAATGCAATCAAGTATACAAAGAAAGGAAAAGTAGAAATACTTTTAGGAAAGAATAAAACCGGTAATATTATGGTAGAGATCAAAGATACGGGCATTGGAATGAGTAAAGAATTTCTCCCAAGAATATTTGATCCGTTTGTTCAAGAAGACCATGGATATACGAGAAGTTATGATGGCAGCGGACTTGGCTTAACGCTTGTAAAGAACTACTGTGATATAAACAATGCAGTATTAGAAGTAGAGAGTGAAAAGAATGTAGGTTCAACTTTTAGAATTATTTTTAGTAAATGAAACATCAGAATAATTCTAGCGATGTGTCATTGCGAATATCCGGCTTCGCCTCCGTTCGCAATGACAATTTAGGAGACTCACATGAAAAAGATGTTAATAGTAGAGGATGATATTCTATCTCAAAACGTAATGAGAAGGATATTTAAGAGTGATTTTGAAATTGATTTTTGTGAATCAGTTGATGAATATTATGAAAAATACTCGAAGACAAATTATGACGTAATAATAATGGATGTAGCATTAAAAGGAACTAAGACTGGTTCGGAGTTAATAAAAGAGATTAAAGCAGCCCCGCAATTTACCGGCACTCCCATACTTTGTCTAACCG
>JAPLFF010000008.1:0-4326 GCA_026390775.1 Ignavibacteriales bacterium
ATGTGGGCTTACCTCTTCCGGAATTATTGTGGTAATGGTTTGGTCAATGCAATCTCTGGCTACTTCCTCACCTTTTTCATTTTTAACATATACGCAGATAGTGTAATTACCATCAGGCGCATTCATATTCTTACCAAACGCTTCCTGAAGTTTTGTGTTGCGGTAGGTTAAATCTGCTAAATTGAAATCATTGAATGAAAAACTTTTTGATCCTGAGATCATGACCGATCTTAATTTACTCTCGACTTGAATTCCGGTAGTTTTTTCTTTTAGATCAACTGTAATAAGAAATGCATTGTAACCTAAGGCGCTAGAATTTGTTGCTACAATTCTCCAAAGGTTTGTAGTCTTAAGTTGATTTGGCGGAGGCGGAATTAATTTCACGGTAAGATGAGGGCTCTCTTCCGGAATTATTGTAGCTATAGTTTGATCAATGCAGCTGCTGCCAATTTCTATTCCGTCTTCTGCTTTTACATGAATACAAATTGTATAATCTCCCGATGGTGCGTTACCTGTATGGTTGAATGCTTCGCTCCAATTACCTGGCTTGAAATTCACATTCCCGGTTTTAACATCGTTATAAGTAATCATCTTTGTTCCAGGAGGTAAGCTTATTAGTCCTGATTTCCCATCGACAACTATTCCTTCTCCTTTAACTTCAAGTGTTCCGGACAATGTTATATGTAAAGTGGATTTGGTTGTATTTATGAGTATTGCTTTCCAGAGATCTGTAGCTCTCAGTTGATTTGGCGGGGGCTGTGATAGTGTAACCTGCACCTGATCCTGGGCAAAAGATAATCCGGCAAAGAAAAAGAAAGTTAAAAGTAAAAATATTTTTCGCATACTACATCCTTTTAATTCATTTGCAATTATATTTTATTCAGCATTAACCTTGTCCTGTCAACAATGTATAATGCCTGCTGTTTTTAATTCAATAAAAATTATTCTCATTTTATTATTTCACCATTCTTAATCTTAATTGAAGTTTTGTACTTCAGATTTTTGAGTGATGATCTTAACTTTTCTATTTTATCTGAAGGAACATTCGGATCGTTTTCCAGATCGGTGATTGCTTCTTCAATTGATTTGTATTCTTTAATATTAGAATCATCTGTATCTTTTTTTATAATTAAGAGAGGGACAGAAACAGAATTCTTTTTTGTGAAGAAACCTTTCAGTTTTTTTATAGTATTCAATTTTTTTACCAGAATTTTGATCGAATTTATATACGATAGTCAGCCGTTACAACAGCTAACAAGCAAGCGGTATGTATTGGTAAATTAACGGTATGTTTTAATAATTAAAAGGTAAGTGAAGAAAGAGTTGCGCCTATCAAAAATTATCACTAGCAAAACTACAGATATGTTTTTGTTTGTGCCTAGCCAAAACCTCATCGTATCTTTTTGTCTATACTTCTTCAGAACTCCAGTTCAGATTGAATTCCTCAATAAGTTGAATTCCCCTCCACTTGCAGGAGGGGTAACATTTGAAATGAATTATTTGAGTATAGAATCAAACAGCGCCTGATAAGAGTAGTGAAAAGTAATGGAGCCCTCCTTTTCCTGCACGTAAAGCAAAGCCATCACTTTTGTGTATCGTTCCCGCTTACCGGCTTTAATAGAATTCCTGACATCCTCATATTTTTTTTTGACTTCTTTGACAACTCCATTAATATCCGGAGATATCTTAGCCAACTCCTGTCTCTTAACCAACTCCTGTGCCCAGGCCAAGGCATGTTCTTCTGAATTTACAGCAATGCCGTCTTCCCAATATTCAGCGGCATATTTATCACCGCCGAGGTTTTGAACACGAATATCATACTCTTCTGCAATATCTTTCGGGTCCTTCTCTTGCAGCTCACTAAAATGCCGCATAAATTCCCCGATTTCGAAACGCGTCTGAGAGGTATAATCGTTAATTGATTTTACAAATAACGCTTCTAATTGAGTTTGTTTTTCTTTCGTCAATGTTTCCATTTTAGTCGCAATTAATTTATTCTCAGTTGATTCCGGGTCTGACCTTTGTTTCAGATCGGTTATCATTCGACCTTTAATTGTTATAAATATTGGATCATTTTTATTCAGGTAAACAGGTGCTACATTTTTCGTTTGAATATTATTAATTGCTGTGTCCATGGTTTTTTCTGTTTTTTGAGACTGAGGAAAACAATATCCGCTACCGAATAAAATACAGAGCAGTGCGATGAAGATCGCACAAATTTCTCGTCGAATCAAAGATACGAGCATTGTTGGAATACCATAATTAAGTTTTCTTATTTCGCCCTTCTTCACTTACTGTTATTTTTAACAAAATCAATTATCGGCTGACCGGGATCGTGAAAAGTAACCGAGCCATCCTTTTCTATTGTATAAAGCAAAGCCATCATTTTAGTGTATCGTTCCTGCTTACCGTCTTTAATAGATTTTCTAGTATTAGCATAATTTTTTTTGACTACTTCGACATTCCCAACATCTCCATCCGGGTGTTTTTTAGCATATTCACTATTAGCCAATTCATGTGCATAAGCCACGGCATTTGCTTCTGAATTTACAGCAAGACCATCTTCCCAAAACTCAGCAACATATTTATCATCGCCGAGGTATTGAACACGAATGTCATACTCTTCTGCAATTTTTTTCTGATCCTTCTTTCCCAATTCATCAAATACCAGAAGAAATGTCTCGGCATCAAATTGCGTCTGGGCCGTATACTCCTTTATTGATTTTTCAAATAATACAGGCAATTTATTTTGCTTCTCTGATGTCCATGTTTTTATTTGTGCTGCAATTAATTTATTCTCAGGTGACTCTGGGTCTGCTCTTTTTATTGACTGCTTCAGATCGGTTACTGCCCGATCTTTAATTGATATAAATTTAGGATCATTTTTATCTAGATAAACAGATGCTACATTTTTAGTCTTAATATTATTAATTGTTGTCTTCATGGTTTTTTCTGTTTTATGAGATTGAGAAAAACAATATCCGCTACCTAATAAAATTATAGTTATAAGAGATAATCCAATTTTATAAAATTTTATCATAGTCCTTTTTTGAATGTTTTACAATATGGTCTATGTGGCCACCGTTCATCTTTTCTCAGACAGAAACAGTTATAATTCCCAAAACTCAGAATCAATAGGATTTTTAAAGTTAGACTTAAATGCAATAAATTTTTAAATACTGGCTACTATCTGCATCGAATTAGGTTATGACTACGGACAAACATAAAAAAATTCATTTTACCGTCTTTGGTTTATCTGGTCACTAGGTGATTTAACTTTAACATAAGTCAGCCTTCCGCTTAGAGTTCCACCTTTCTTAGCTACTGTAATACTAATGATACCTGTTGCCTTGTTGATTATTACTTTTGCAGGTGCTTTGATATTTGCCCCTACAAGCATTAAGTCGATTTCACTGCCGCCCGGCTTTGAAGCGTAGTTTTTATCTTTGCTACGTATATTTCTTGTAATCTGATCATACGATAATTTAAGTTTATATTTGCCTACAGGTAGATCACAGGAAAATTTACCATCCACATCCGTTGTTGCACGGGCAATTATGATGCTACCAGGGTCACCTTCCAAACCAACATCAGTGCCTGAAATAGGTTCGCCAATTGTATTTTGTGCAAAAACTATATTTGCCGGGAATGCGCATACTGTAAATAAAATCAGCAAAAGAAGCATTACGAATATTTTGAATTTCGAATTCATATAATTAGTCTCCAATTAATATTTTTTATTTAAGTATTATTTCTTTTTTATTGATGTACCAATTGTATAAGTCAGAGTTCCGATTAAAGTTCCACCTTCCTTAGCTACCGTAATACTAATGATACCTGTTGCCTTGTTGATTATTACTTTTGCAGGCGCTTTGACATTTGCTGTTTGTCCTACAAGCATTAAGTCAATTTCATAACCGCCCGGGTTTGAAGCGTAGTTTTTATCTTTGCTACGTATATTTCTTGTAATCTGGTCATACGATAATTTAAGTTTATATTTGCCTACGGGTAGATCACAGGTAAATTTGCCATCCACATCTGTTGTTGCACGGGCAATTATGATGCTACCAGGGTCGCCTTCCAAACCGATAGGAACACCTTGAATAGGTTCGCCAATTGTATTTTGTGCAAAAACTATATTTGCCGGGAATGCGCATACTGTAAATAAGATCAGCAAAGGAAGCTTTACGAATATTTTTATTTTCGAATTCATATAATTAGTCTCCAATTAATATTTTTTATTTAAGAACTATTTCTTTTTTATTGATGTACCAATTGTATTCATTGTATAAGTAAGCGTTCCGATTAAAGTTCCACCTTTCTTAG